>NZ_JBFTLQ010000023.1:0-91781 GCF_056396525.1 Cupriavidus sp. 05T41 | reverse complement strand
AAGCCGCGCTGGCCGGGTTTGTCGCGGCGCTGTTCGGCGGCGACTACCGGCGCCAGTCCGTCGGCGCGCCGCCTGCGCCCAGCGAGCGCGGGCGCCTGGCCGGCCTGGTGGCGACCCTGCGCGAGCGCCATGCCGAGCCGCTGCCGCTGGCCGAGATGGCGCGCAGCGCCGGCATGAGCCGCTACCAGTTGATCCGCGCCTTCCGCGCCGAGACCGGCATGACCCCGCACGCTTACCAGCTCGACCTGCGCATCAACCACGCGCGCCTGTTGTTGCAGGCGGGCGGCGCGCCGGCGGACATCGCCCAGATGCTGGGCTTTTCCGACCAGAGCCATTTCCAGCGCGCCTTCAAGCAGCGCGTCGCGCTCACGCCGCGCGGCTTCCAGCGCCGCGCCGGCTGAGCCCGCGCGGGCCACCGCGTGCAATTTTCTCCAATACACCTGCCTGCCGCGCCGCCCACACTGGCTGCCTTTCACGAAAGGACCAGCATGGATTTCCTCGTCGCAGCGGGCTTCGGCCAATTCGCCCTGGTGGCGGGCGCGCACTTCCTCGCGCTGCTCAGCCCGGGGCCCGATTTCTTCCTGGTGGTGCGCAGCTCGCTGGTGCACGGCGTGGCCCGTGCCAGCGCCGTCTGCCTCGGCATCGCGCTGGGCAACGGCCTGTTCATCGCGCTGGCGATGGCCGGGCTGGCGGCCACGCGCGCGAGCCACGGGCTGTTCATGCTGCTGCAGTGGGGCGGCTGCCTGTACCTGGCGTGGCTCGGCTGGCGGCTGCTGCGCTCGGGCGGCGAGACCTCGCTGGCGCAGGCCGGCGGGTCGCCGCCGCCGGGCGACTACGCGGCGCAGTTCGCCACCGGCTTCCTGTCGGCCGCGCTCAACCCGAAGAACGGGCTGTTCTACGCCAGCCTGTTTTCCATGCTGGCCGGCAGCCGCACGCCGATCGTGGCGCAGTTCGGCTACGGCCTGTGGATGTTTGCCGTGGTCTTCGGCTGGGACCTGCTGGTGGCCTGGGGGGTACGGCTGCCGCCGGTGCGCGCGCGCTTCGCGCGTTCGGTGCGCGGCGTGGAGCGGGTGACGGGGCTGGTGCTGTGGGGCATCGCGCTGCTGGTGGCCCTGCATGCCTTGCGGGCTGGGGCCTGAGCCTTCGCAAACGCCGGGCGCAGGTGCTCGTGCCCGTACTGCCAGTTTTCAGGTCAACTGTACCGGTACTGTACTGAGTCATCTGGCTAGACTGGCTTGCATCGTTGTCCCAGATGGAGTCAGTCATGGTCGTGCCCCCGTTCGCCGCCGGATCCGGCGTGTTTGCCGCTTTCGCCTTGTTCGCGCTGGTCTCGTCGATCACGCCCGGTCCCAACAACACCATGGTGCTGGCTTCGGGCGTGAACTTCGGCTTTGCCCGCACCGTGCCGCACATCCTCGGCATCAGCGCCGGTTTCGCGCTGATGGTGGCCGTGGTGGGGCTCGGGCTGGGTTCGCTGTTCGCCGCCTTGCCCTGGACCTGGACCGTGCTGCGCGTGGTGGCAGCCCTCTATCTGGCGTGGCTGGCCTGGAAGCTGGCTACCTCGGGCGGGCTGCAGGAGCGCCAGGTGGCGCGGCCGATGGGCTTCCTGCAGGCCGCGGCGTTCCAGTGGGTCAACCCGAAGGCGTGGGTGATGGCGGTGGGCGCGTGCAGCACTTATGTGCTGGACGGCAATGTGTGGCTCAACGTGCTGTTGCTGGCCGGGATGTTTGCCGTGATCAACCTGCCCAGCGTGGCAATGTGGGCGGTGTTCGGCTCGGCCATGCGGCGCTGGCTGGCGCAGCCGCGTGTGCTGCGCCTGTTCAACGTGGCGATGGCGCTGCTGCTGCTGGCCTCGCTGTGGCCGATCCTCAGCGCAAGGCCCTGATGGCGGGCAGGTTGCGCCAGTAGCCGTGGGCGTCCATGCCGCAGCCGAAGACATAGCGCTCCGGCACGGTGAAGCCGCAGAAATCGGGGTGCATGGGCTTGGCCTTCTGCAGCGCCTTCTCGCACAGCACCGCCGCGTAGACGTTGGTGGCGCCCATGTCCATGATGCGCTGGCGGATCGCCGCCATGGTCTCGCCTTCGTCGAGGATGTCGTCCAGCACCAGCACGGTGCGGCCCTTGACGGACTCGCGCGGCGCCACGCGCCATTGCATCTCGCCGCCCACCGTCTTGTTGTTGTAGCGCGAGAGGTGGATGTAGTCGAACTCCAGCGGGAACGCCAGCTTGGGCAGCAGCATGCCGGTGAAGACCACGGCGCCGCCCATCACCGACAGCACCAGCGGAAAGGTGTCGCCCATCTTTTCCGTGATCTCGGCCGCCATGCGGTCCAGCGACTCATGCACGGCTTGCGCGCTGACGATTTCCTCGGAGTTGGCCCACAGTTCGCGGGCCTGTTCGGCGCTCATCATGATGTCGATCCTGTCTCTGACTGTCTTGTAGGTAGCTACCGGTGGCCGCTCAGCGGTTGAAGAGGCCCTTCATGCCGCCCTTCATGCCGCCCATCGAGCGCATCATCTTCATCATGCCGCCGCCCTTGAGCTTCTTCATCATGCCTTGCATCTGGTCGAACTGGTTGAGCAGGCGGTTGACTTCCTGCACCGGCACGCCGGCGCCGGTGGCGATGCGGCGCTTGCGGCTGGCCTTGATCAGATCCGGCTTGGCGCGCTCGGCGGCGGTCATGCTGTTGATGATGCCCTCCATGCGGCGCACCTGCTTTTCCGCCACGTCCATGTTGGCGCCCTGGGCCTGCTGGGCGAACTGGGCCGGCAGCTTGTCCACCAGGCTGCCCAGGCCGCCCATCTTGCGCATCTGGCCGATCTGGGCCTTGAAGTCTTCCAGGTCGAAGTCGCCGGTCTTCTTGATCTTCTTGGCCAGCTTTTCGGCGGCTTCCATGTCCACGCCGCGCTGGGCTTCCTCGACCAGCGCGAGGATGTCGCCCATGCCCAGGATGCGCTGGGCCATGCGATCGGGGTAGAAGGGCTCGAGCCCGTCGAGCTTTTCGCCGACGCCGACGAACTTGATCGGCCGGCCGGTGATATGGCGCACCGACAGCGCGGCGCCGCCGCGTGCATCGCCGTCCAGCTTGGTGAGCACCACGCCGGTGAGCGGCAGCGCGTCATGGAAGGCGCGCGCGGTGTTGACCGCGTCCTGGCCCAGCATGGCGTCGACCACGAAGAGCGTTTCGGCGGGCTTGAGCTCGGCGTGCAGCGCGGTGATTTCCTGCATCATCACCTCGTCGATGCCGAGGCGCCCGGCGGTGTCGACGATCAGCACGTCATGGTAGTGCTTGCGGGCCCAGTCGACCGCGGCGCGGGCGATGTCCACCGGCTTCTGGTCGGGCTGGGAAGGGAAGAAGTCGGCGCCGACCTGCTCCGAGACGGTCTTGAGCTGGGCGATGGCGGCGGGGCGGTACACGTCGCACGATACCGTCAGGACCTTCTTCTTCTTGTTTTCCTTGAGCCATTTGGCCAGCTTGCCCACGGTGGTGGTCTTGCCCGCACCCTGCAGGCCGGCCATCAGGATGATCGCGGGCGGCTGCACGGCCAGGTTGAGCTCGCCGCTCTTGTCGCCGGCCGAGAGGCTTTCCACGCCGCCGATGACCGCGGTCAGCTCGCGCTGCACCACGCCCACCAGCGCCTGGCCGGGGGTGAGGCTGGAAACCACGTCCTCGCCCAGCGCCTTTTCCTTCACGCGGGCGATGAATTCGCGCACCACCGGCAGGGCGACGTCGGCCTCCAGCATGGCCAGGCGCACTTCGCGCAGCATTTCGGCGGTATTGGCTTCGGTCAGGCGAGCCTCGCCGCGCATGGTCTTGACGACCCGCGCCAGGCGTTGAGTGAGATTGTCCAGCATGGCAGAAGTCCGGGGGATAGGCTTTATCGAGGCTTGAGGCTGGCGTCGGGCCCGGCTCAAGCGGGGCGCCACCGGGGCGGGGCGCTAAGGTAAACTGTGCAAATGGCCATTGTACTGTATGCCTTGACGGCACTTCTCTATTGCGGCCTGGCCTTTCATGGCTGGGCGACGCGCAACCCGCAGCTATCGGCTGCCGGCGCCGCCAGCGGCGCCCTGGGGGGCGCGGCAGCTACCGTGCTGCTGCAAGGCGCAGGCGGGGGGCGCGCCGAGGCGCGCCCGGCCTGGTGGCACGCGCTGATGCTGGCCGCGCTGGCCAGCCACGGGCTGCTGCTGCACGAGACCATCTTCCCGGCCGACCGCATGATGTTCGGCTTTGCCTTCGCGCTCTCGGCCATGCTGTGGCTGGGCGTGGGCATCTACTGGATAGAGAGCTTCTTCTTTTCGCTGGCCGGGCTCGGGCTGATCGTGTTCCCGGTGGCGATGCTGGCCAGCCTGATCCCGCTGGCCTTTCCCGGCGCGCAGATCCTGGGCTACGCGGCGGCGCCGCTGTTCAAGCTGCATTTCGTCATTGCCAACGTGGCCTACGGGCTGTTCACGCTTGCCGCCTTCCACGCCTTCCTGATGCTGCTGGCCGAGCGCCGGCTGCACGGCTTCAACCGCGCACCCCATGGCAGGCAGTCCGGGCAGGGTGGGCAGGGCGAGGATTCGGCGCAATGGATGGGGCGCTGGCTGGACCTGCTGCCGCCGCTGCTGACGCTGGAGAAACTGCTGTTCCGGCTGATCGGCGCCGGCTTCGTGTTGCTGACGCTGACCATCCTGTCGGGCCTGCTGTTCTCCGAGCAACTGTTCGGGCGCGCCTTCCGGCTGGACCACAAGACCGTGTTCGCACTGTTGTCCTGGGTGATGTTCGCCGGCATCCTGGCCGGACGCACCTTCTACGGCTGGCGCGGACGCACGGCCCTGCGCTGGGTGATCGCGTCCTTCGGCATCCTGCTGCTGGCCTACGTGGGCAGCCGCTTCGTCATCGAAGTCATCCTGCACCGACTCTGAACCCGGCATGGCACGCATCCTTCTAGTCCTGGCCGTGCTGCTGGGCTTCTTCTGGTGGTTGCGCCAGCGCGCGGAACGGCGCCAGGCCGGGCAAGACACCGTGCGGCCGCGCCAGCCCGCGGCGCCGCAGGAGGCCATGGTGCAATGCGCGTACTGCGCCGTGCACCTGCCGCGCGGCGAAGCCATCGCCTACCGCGGCCTGCATTATTGCCGGCGTGCCCACCTGCCGGCCGACAGCGACGCGGACAATCCCGCCGCATGAAGAGACCCGCCGCGCTCTCGTCCACGCCCACGTCCTCGCCAGGGCCCGGCCTCAAGGCCTGGCACATCGTCGCCGCCATGTGGCAGCGACCGGAACCGCCGGAATTCCACTGGCGACTGCTGCGCTATTTCTCCTGGACCCGGCTGGCGGTGGCCCTGCTCCTGCTCGGCTACGCCTGGCTGCCGTCCCAGCGCGCCGAGAGCGAGCGGCTGGCCGTGGCGGTGGGCCACGGCCTGGCGTCGCTGCCGCTGGCCGTGCCCTATGCCGTGATGGCGCTTGCCATGGCCGCCGCCGCCCTGTGGTGGCGCCGCGGCTTTCACCTGCGCGTGCATGCGCAGGTGCTGGCCGACCTTGTCCTGCTGGGCCTGATCTTCCTTGCCCAGGGCTATCGCGGCGAGGGCATGGCGATGATCTTCCTGCTGCCGGCGCTGCAGGCGGGCGCGCTCACCAGCCTGCTGTTCGCGCTGTCGGTCGCGGCGGCCTCGGCGCTGGTGGTGATGAGCGCCCCGTTCGCGCAGACCTTGCTGCTGCACCAGGCCGATGCGGGCCTGCTGGGCTCGGGGCTGTACGGCCTGGTGTTCATGATCGCGGCGTCGCTGATGTACCTGCTGGCCAACCGCCAGCTTGCGCAGGAACACCTGGCGCTGGCGCGCGAGCAGGAGCTGCGCCTGCAGCAACTGGTCAACCGGCTGATGGTCAACGACATGCAGGACGGCGTGATGCTGCTGCGCGCCAACGGCGCCGTGGTGGCCGCCAACCCGGCCGCGGTGGTGCTGCTCGGCGTGCAGCCGGCCGAGCGCGGCAAGCCTTCGGCCACGCCCGGCACCGGGCGCGACGCGCTGTTCGACGTGCGCCAGATCCCGCGCCTGCAGCCGCTTATGGAGATGCTGCGCGACTGGGTGCGCAGCAAGGATGATGCGCCACGCATCCTGCAGTTGCTGCCGCTGCCGTCGCGGCCCTCGTCGGCCCGCGGCCCGATCCTGCATACGCGCCTGCGGCTGCGCTTCCTGCTGCCGGGGCTGGCCAGCCTGCGCTCGACCTTCGCTTCGTCGCTGTCGGTCTCGCTGAGCGCGCAGCAGGCCATGAACACGGCCACCTGGAACGAGCTCACGCCTGAGGCGGCGGCGCGGCTGCGCCTGGCCATCGCGCAGAGCGAGGCCATGGCCTGGCGGCCCGAGGACGAAGCGCTGCTGCGCAGCGAGATGCGCGACACCGTGCTGGTCCATATCGAAAGCTGGGAGCGCATCGCCGAGCAGGTACAGCAGGAGAAGCTGGCCGCCATGGGCCGGCTGGTGGCCAGCGTCGCGCACCAGATCCGCAATCCGCTGGCCGCCATCAGCCAGGCCAGCGAGCTGCTTGCCGAGACCAGCCGCGGGCGCCCCGAAGGCGATGTCGACGCGCGCCTGCTGCGCATCATCCATGACAATGTGCAGCGGCTCGACCAGGTGGTGTCGGACGTGCTGCAGATGTCGCGCCGGCCGCGCACCGAACGCACCGCGGTGGACCTGAACCAGGCGCTGCCGGAGATCGTTGGCCGCTGGCGGCTGGAAATGCGCGCCCGCTCGACCAGCCATGACCCGGTCGGCGCGCGCCGCACGCCGCGCCCGGCCGAGATCAACGCCAACGCGGTGCGGGTCACGGTGGACGTGGCACGCCCGGTCATCTTCGATCCTTCGCAACTGCAGCAGGTGCTGGGCAACCTGCTCGACAATGCCTGGCGCTATTGCAGCCGCCTGCCCGGCGCGATCCGCCTGCTGGCCCACGCGCTGGACCAGCACCATGCCGAGCTGATCGTCTGGAATGACGGCGTCGAAGTGTCGCGCGAACACCAGCGCACGCTGTTCGAGCCGTTCTTCACCAGCAACGCGCAGGGCACCGGCCTAGGCCTGTTCATGGCACGCGAGCTGTGCGGCGCCAATGATGCCCAGGTGCGCTACGGCACCATCTCGCTCGACGCGCTGCTGGCGCAGACCGGCATGCTGGCCCCGGCGGCACGCGATACACTGCCGGCCAAGGCCTTTGTCCTGACCCTGCGCATCGATGCGCAGGACCAGGCGGGCGGCTGACTCGCCCCGGATCTGCCGATCCCGTTCCGCCAGACCGCACGACTACCACCAGACCCATGCCCGCCAAGACGCCAGGCTCCGATCCGATTCTCGTCATCGACGACGAGGCTGACCTGCGAGAGCTGCTCGATATCTCCATCCGCCGCATGGGCCACGACGTGGTCCTGGCGGGCTCCCTGGCCGAAGCGCGCGAGCAGCTCGCGGCGCGCCGCTACAGCCTGGTGCTGACCGACATGCGCCTGGGCGATGGCCTGGGCATCGACATCGTGCGCCAGCTGTCGAGCGCGCCAGAACGCGTGCCGGTGGCGGTGATCACCGCCTACGGCAGCGCCGACAACGCGGTGGAGGCACTCAAGGCGGGCGCCTTCGACTACATCGCCAAGCCGGTCTCGCTGGACCAGCTGCGCAGCCTGATCCTCAATGCGCTCGGCCGCCAGCAGCGCGACCACGCAGACGGCGGCGAGGGCGCCGCCGGGGCGGGCACGGCGGACCGCGCCTTCAACCTGCTGCCCGGCCATTCGCCGGCCATGCACGACGTGCGCCGCGCGCTGTCGCGGCTGGCGCGCAGCATGGCGCCGATCGTCATCAGCGGGGAATCCGGCAGCGGCAAGGAGCGCGCCGCGCGCGCCATCCACGCGATCAGCACGCGCGCCGCGCATCCCTTCGTGGCGGTGAACTGCGGCGCCATCCCCGAGACGCTGATGGAGTCGGAATTCTTCGGCCACGTGAAGGGCGCGTTCACCGGCGCCGACGCCGAGCGCGGCGGCTTCTTCCAGGCCGCCAACGGCGGCACGCTGCTGCTCGACGAAGTGGCGGACCTGCCGCTGGCCATGCAGGTCAAGCTGCTGCGCGTGCTGCAGGAGCGGCGCGTGCGCAAGATCGGCGCCAGCCGCGAGGAGAACGTGGATGTGCGCGTGCTGTGCGCCAGCCACAAGGACCTGGCCGCGATGGTCGCGGCCGGCCAGTTCCGCCAGGACCTGTTCTATCGCCTCAATGTGCTGGCGCTGCGCATGCCCACCCTGCGCGAGCGCCGCGAGGACCTGCCGGTACTGGCCGGCGCCATCCTGGAGCACCTGGCGGTGCGCTACGGCGACACCCACCCCAAGCGGCTGGCGGTGGCCGCGCAGCAGCGCCTGGCGGACTATCCCTTCCCGGGCAATGTGCGCGAACTGGAGAACCTGCTCGAGCGCGCGTACGCCTTTGCGGAGGGCGAGTCCATCGAGGTGGACGACCTCGGCGCGCTGGATGCCGGCGCGGCCGACGTCGCGCTGGTCGCGCCGCGCGGATACCAGTACCAGCCCGATCCACGCTACGCCGGACGCCACGATGCACCCGCGGCGCCGGCCGCGCCGGTCGATGCGGCGCCGGCGGGTGCCGTGCGCGAGGCCGCGGGCGAGGCTGGCCGCGTCACCTTCCCGATCGACCTGCCCGGCCGCCTGGAAGCGCTCGAGCGCGACCTGATCCTGCAGGCCTTGCAGCAGACCGGCTTCAACCGCACGGCAGCGGCGCCGCTGCTGGGCCTGAGCTTTCGCCAGCTGCGCTACCGCATCCAGCAGCTCGGCATCCGCGAAGGACGCGACGATGGTGCCGACGCGGGCGAGATGGCGGATGGCGTGGCCGGCGAAGGCCTGCGCGAGACCGCGCGCAGTGCCGTGGACGCCACCAGCGGAGTGCGCGATGCCTGAGCACGACATCGGCGGGCCGGCATCTGCGGCCACGCCCGGCAGCGCCGCCACTGACGCTGCTGCTGCTGCTGCTGCCTTCAGCCCCGACCCGTCGGGCTGGGTCCCGGCCGCGCGCCGCGTGCCGTCGCCCAATTTCGATGCCCGTCCCGCCGGCATGCCGGTGGACCTGGTGGTCATCCACAACATCAGCCTGCCGCCCGGGCAATTCGGCAGCGGCGATATCGAAGCGTTTTTCCAGAACCGGCTCGACCCGTCGCGCCATCCCTTCTTCGCCACTATCCATGAGGTGCGTGTTTCGGCGCATTTCCTGGTGACGCGCACAGGCGAACTGGTGCAGTTCGTGTCGTGCCGGGACCGGGCCTGGCATGCCGGTCAGTCGGCGTTCTTCGGCCGGACCCGCTGCAACGATTTTTCGATCGGCATCGAGATCGAAGGCAGCGACGACCAGCCGTTCACGTTGGCCCAGTACCACACCACCGCGGCGCTGGTGCGTGCGCTGCTCGTCGCCTATCCGGTGCGCGCGCTGGCCGGGCACAGCGATATCGCGCCCGGCCGCAAGACCGATCCGGGCCCGCATTTCGACTGGATTGGCTTCGCGGCCGCCGCCGGCCTGGCTCGGGCCATGTTGCCCTACCGCAAAGACGGGCCCTGAGGCAAGGGCCCGGCACGCGGTCTAGGGGGATCGAGCGATCTCGGGAAAACCCTGATAAAGTCCGGCCCCTATCGAAGCGGTCCGGGCAATCAAAAAAATTTCTTTTCATTGTGCGGTAACACACCGTCAGGCGGGATTCCTTACGTCTCTTGGGCTGGCGGGTTTGGCGCGGTGCCGCATGCCGTGGCCGTCACCGGCTTCGGCTCAAAAAGACGCTTGTCAAGACTGGTCAAGCCGCTTCGTTTCACTATACTTAGTCCAGTTTTTCGTATCGACCACTATATCTAGTGGTGCTTTCGGGGAGCCAGCCTAGGTGTGCAGTTACCGCCGCAGCGCTTTACAGCGTTTCACTGCGGCCCCGCCTAAGGACTGGCGCGTCACAAGAGTCCCAGCAGAATCCAGCAATGCAGCCCGCCCCCGGCCGTTCACGGCCCGGCGAATCTTTTCTGTCTTGCGCGTTTTGCTCGGGGCTCTTTGTCACTCATAAAACACGGGTCAGAACAGGAGTTCCTCATGCAGACAGCCCAGAACGAATTTTCCACCGGCGCCACCGCCGCCGGTGTGGCAGCGAACCCGCAGTCGAGCCCCGCTGCTGCCGGCGCTGGCGACTACCAGGACTACAAGATCATCCGACGCAACGGCGCCGTGGTGGCGTTCGAGCCGAGCAAGATCTCGGTGGCCGTGACCAAGGCCTTCCTGGCGGTCAACGGCGGGCAGGGCGCCGCTTCCGCGCGTGTGCGCGAAGTGGTCGAGCAAGTCACCCAGAATGTGGTGCGCGCGCTGCTGCGCAGCCGCCCCAGCGGCGGCACCTTCCATATCGAAGACGTGCAGGATCACGTGGAACTGGCGCTGATGCGCTCGGGCGAGCATGAGGTGGCCCGTTCCTACGTGCTGTACCGCGAGAAGCGCACCCAGGAACGCGCCCAGGCCAATGCCCAGGCGGTTGCCCGCGTGCAGGAAGGCGGCGTCACGTTCAACGTGACCGACGGCGGCGTGGCCCGCGTGCTGGACGTGAGCTCGCTGCATGCCCTGATCGACAATGCCTGCTCGGGCCTGGGCGACGCCGTCAGCGCCGAGCCGATCCTCAAGGAAACGCTGAAGAACCTGTACGACGGCGTGCCCATGACCCAGGTCTACGACTCGGCCATCCTGGCCGCGCGTACCCTGATCGAGAAGGACCCGGCCTACAGCCAGGTCACCGCGCGTATCCTGCTGCACACCATCCGCAAGGAAATCCTGGGCGCCGAAGTGACCCAGACCGAAATGGTGTCGCGCTACGCCGACTACTTCCCCAAGTTCATCGCGCGCGGCATCGAAGCCGAGCTGCTGGACGAGAAGCTGGCCACCTATGACCTGGCCCGCCTGGGCGCCGCGCTGGACGCCCAGCGCGACTTCCAGTTCAACTACCTCGGCCTGCAGACCCTGTACGACCGCTACTTCCTGCACATCGACGAAGCGCGCATCGAAATGCCGCAGGCTTTCTTCATGCGCGTGGCGATGGGCCTGGCGCTGGGCGAGAAGGACCGCGAAGCGCGCGCCATCGAGTTCTACCAGCTGCTGTCGTCGTTCGACTTCATGTCGTCCACGCCGACCCTGTTCAACTCTGGCACCCGCCGCTCGCAGCTGTCGTCGTGCTACCTGACCACCGTGTCGGACGACCTCGAGGGCATCTACGAAGCGCTCAAGGAAAACGCGCTGCTGTCCAAGTTCGCCGGCGGCCTGGGCAACGACTGGACCAATGTGCGCGCGCTCGGCTCGCACATCAAGGGCACCAACGGCAAGTCGCAAGGCGTGGTCCCGTTCCTGAAGGTCGTCAACGACACCGCGGTCGCGGTCAACCAGGGCGGCAAGCGCAAGGGCGCGGTGTGCGCCTACCTGGAGACGTGGCACCTGGACATCGAGGAATTCCTCGAGCTGCGCAAGAACACCGGCGACGACCGCCGCCGCACCCACGACATGAACACGGCGAACTGGATTCCCGACCTGTTCATGAAGCGCGTGATGGAAGCCGGCGAGTGGACGCTGTTCTCGCCCGCCACCTGCCCGGACCTGCACGACAAGGTCGGCCGCGCCTTCGAAGAAGCCTACCTGGGCTATGAAGCCAAGGCCGCCCGGGGCGAGCTGAAGCTGTTCAAGAAGATCCCCGCCATGCAGCTGTGGCGCAAGATGCTGGGCATGCTGTTCGAGACCGGCCATCCCTGGATCACCTTCAAGGATCCGTGCAACATCCGCAGCCCGCAGCAGCACGTGGGCGTGGTGCACAGCTCCAACCTGTGCACGGAAATCACGCTCAACACCAACGAGAGCGAGATCGCGGTATGCAACCTGGGTTCGGTGAACCTGGTCGCCCACCTGAAGCAACTGGCCGACGGCACCCAGGTGCTCGACCACGCCAAGCTCGAGAAGACCATCCGCACCGCCATGCGCATGCTCGACAACGTGATCGACATCAACTACTACGCGGTCGACAAGGCGAAGAACTCCAACCTGCGCCACCGCCCGGTCGGCATGGGCATCATGGGCTTCCAGGACTGCCTGCACCTGCTGCGCCTGCCGTACGCCAGCGACGCCGCCGTGCAGTTCGCCGACACCTCGATGGAAGCGGTGTGCTACTACGCCTACCGCGCCTCCAGCGAGCTGGCCGAGGAACGCGGCCGCTATAGCACGTACGAAGGCTCGCTGTGGGATCGCGGCATCCTGCCGCAGGACTCGCTCAAGCTGCTGGCCGAGGAACGCGGCGGCTACCTGGAAGTGGATCATTCCTCGACCATGGACTGGGACAGCCTGCGCGCGCGCATCAAGCAGCACGGCATGCGCAACTCGAACTGCATCGCGATCGCGCCCACGGCAACGATCTCGAACATCATCGGCGTGTCGGCCTGCATCGAACCGACCTTCCAGAACCTGTACGTCAAGTCCAACCTGTCGGGCGAGTTCACGGTGGTCAACGACTACCTGGTGCGCGACCTGAAGGCACGCGGCCTGTGGGACGAAGTGATGGTCGCCGACCTGAAGTATTTCGACGGCAAGCTGGCCCGCATCGACCGCATCCCGCAAGACCTGCGCGACATCTACGCCACCGCCTTCGAAGTCGAGCCGAGCTGGCTGGTGGAAGCCGCCAGCCGCCGCCAGAAGTGGATCGACCAGGCCCAGTCGCTGAACATCTACATGGCCGGCGCCTCGGGCAAGAAGCTGGACGACACCTACAAGCTGGCCTGGCTGCGCGGCCTGAAGACCACGTACTACCTGCGCACCATGGCAGCCACCCACGTGGAGAAATCCACCGTGTCGCGCGGCTCGCTCAACGCCGTGTCGTCGGGTAGCGACAGCGGTATCAGCGCCGCCGGCATCGACCAGGCCGCCGCCGCCGCCCCGGCCATGCCGGAAGCCGAAGGCGCGGTCTGCACGATGCGCCCGGGCGACGCCGGTTTCGACGAGTGCGAAGCCTGCCAATAAGCTGAAAGCCGCCCCCGTTAGCCCAGAGTGGGCCGCGGGTGCGGCCCACTGAAGAATTCCACGGAGAACCACATCATGCTGAGCTGGGACGACGACGTTCAAGCCACCCCGCAGGCCGCACCGCAGCCTGCTCCCCAACCCGCCCTGCCGGCCGGCCTCGCCGCCGACCAGCAAGGCGTGCTGCCGCCTGCCGCCACCCAGCCGGCCGGCTCGGGCATCCTTGGCAACCACCCGAACGCCGCCGCCGTGCAAAGCGACCGCCGCGTCAACGCTGCCGACAAGCGCGTGATCAACGGCTCGACCGACGTCAACCAGCTGGTGCCGTTCAAGTACAAATGGGCCTGGGAAAAGTACCTGGCCGGCTGCGCCAACCACTGGATGCCGCAGGAAATCAACATGTCGCGCGACATCGCGCTGTGGAAGGACCCGAACGGCCTGACCGAAGACGAGCGCCGCGTGATCAAGCGCAACCTCGGCTTCTTCGTCACCGCCGACTCGCTGGCCGCCAACAACATCGTGCTGGGCACCTACCGCCAGATCACCGCGCCGGAATGCCGCCAGTACCTGCTGCGCCAGGCCTTCGAGGAAGCGATCCACACGCACGCCTACCAGTACATCGTGGAGTCCCTCGGCCTCAATGAAGCCGAGATCTTCAACGCGTACCACGAGGTGAAGTCGATCCGCGACAAGGACGAGTTCCTGATCCCGTTCATCGACACGCTGACCGATCCGGCCTTCAAGACCGGCACGCCCGAGAACGACCAGAAGCTGCTCAAGTCGCTGATCGTGTTCGCCTGCATCATGGAAGGCCTGTTCTTCTACGTGGGCTTCACGCAGATCCTGGCCATGGGCCGCCAGAACAAGATGACCGGTGCCGCCGAGCAGTACCAGTACATCCTGCGCGACGAGTCCCTGCACTGCAATTTCGGCATCGACCTGATCAACCAGATCAAGCTCGAGAACCCGCACCTGTGGACCAACGAGTTCAAGGCCGAGATCACCGAGCTGTTCAAGAAGGCCGTGGACCTGGAATACCGCTACGCCGAGGACACCATGCCGCGCGGCGTGCTGGGTCTGAACGCGCCGATGTTCAAGGGCTACCTGCGCTTCATCTGCAACCGCCGCTGCCAGCAGATCGGCCTGGAGCAGCTGTTCCCGAACGAGGAAAACCCGTTCCCGTGGATGAGCGAGATGATCGACCTGAAGAAGGAACGCAACTTCTTCGAGACGCGCGTCATCGAGTACCAGACTGGCGGCGCGCTGTCGTGGGATTGAGTTGTTGTCGGCCGGCTGCCGGCGGTAGCGTAGCGATACGCCGAGCGGCACGAGGGCGCACTGGATAGCCGGTCTCGGGTCCGGACGCCAGGCTGACGCAGATGGGGGGTGGCAATCAACGGATTGCCACCCCCTGTTTTTTTGTCGCTTCGCCGGTCTGCGCGACGACTGACAAGGCGCAAAGGCGGCAGTCCTGGTGCCGCGGCGCGGCTCCCCATGCGGCCCGCCGGCTCAGGCGCCGATCTGCCGCAGCGCCTTCTCGATGGCCTCCGCGCTGTCCGGGCGTACCAGCCGCGCCACTTCCGCGCCGTCACGCATGAACACCAGCGTCGGCCACAGCTTGACGCGGAACGAGCGGCCCAGGGGCCTGCCGCTGCCGTCCTCGACCTTGAAGTGCTGCACGCCGGGGTGGCTGGCCAGCGCGCGGGCCAGGTGCGGCTGGGCGCGCAGGCAGTAGCCGCACCAGGGCGCGCCGAATTCGATCAGCGCCGCGCCCTTGATGGCGTCGATATCGGTTCGCGCGGGCTCGCGCGCGGCGTATTGCTCGGTCATCGTCATGCTGGAGTCTCCTGGTGCGTGGCGCATGCAGTGCGCATCGCGCCGCCGTCGCCGGCAGTCATTCTGGCATGAGGGCTGCGAAGCCGTGAAACGCATCCGGGAGCCGGCACAAGCTCACGCCTGCGATTGCCGGGGCAGCCCTGCGGGCGCGGAGGGCGGCGTGCCTTCGGCTGCTGCCTTGCCCCAGCGCACCGTCGCCAGCAGCGAGGCCGCCACGATGAGACCGCCGCCGATCCAGGCCGTGGCCGTGATCCGCTCTCCCAGCCAGATGGTGGCGAACACGGCGCCGAACGCGGGTTCGCTGCCCATCAGCAAGGCCACGCGCGTGGGGTTGCTGCGCTTGATGGCGTAGTTCTGCGCGAAGAAGGCGAACAGCGTGCAGGCGAGCACCAGGTAGAGCACGCTGGCCCAGAACGGGGCATGGCCGGCCAGCGAGGGCAGCGGCTGCCAATGCGCCGGCATCAGCACCAGTGCGGCCAAGGCGCTGCCGCCCGCCACCACGCCGGCCTGTACCGCGGTCACCGTCAGCGCCGGCAGCGGCGTGGCGCGCAGCACGCGCTTGGTTACGCAGACGATCACCGCGCGCAGCGCCGCGGCGGCCAGGATCAGCGCATCGCCGGGGTTGAAGGCAACGGCGCCGTCGCCGGCCAGCAGCCATGCGCCCGCCAGCGAGAGCGCCACCGCGGCCCATTCGATGCGCGCGGGCCGGCGCTTGAGCAGCAGCCATTCGGCCAGCGGCGTCAGCACCACGCACAAGCTGATGAGGAAGGCCGCGTTGGCCGCGTGCGTGAGCAGCACGCCGAAGGTCTCGCACAGGAAGATGCCGAGCAGCAGCACGCCGCTGCCGAGCACGCCGCGCAGCGTCGCGGCGTCAACGCGGCGCAGGGCGCCCAGCGCGGGCGAGAGGATCACGAAGGTGATGCCGAAGCGCAGCGCCAGCAGTCCCAGCACCGGATAGAAGAGCAGGGCGCCCTTGACGACGCCGTAGCTGCTGCCCCAGACGACAGCGACCGCGAGCAGCATGAGGTCGGACAGTATCAACAGGCGCTTTGGGGTAGGCATGATGGGTTCGGAGGTCGCAAGGGCGCGCAAAGGCCGGGAGAAGCATTGTCTGGCTTTGCGGCGGCGATGATAATCATGGTTGCATGCACATCTTTTATGTCGTGGGTGCATCAATGCCGGCTGACTCGCCTGGCCGTCGCCTCCGGAGCCATCCCTATGAACCCGACCGATTTCCTCGCCTTGCTGCCCGACATGGCCGTGTTCGCGCGCGTGGTGGACGCGGGTAATTTCTCGCTCGCCGCGCGCCAGCTCGGCAGCACGCCGTCGACGGTGAGCCGCCAGATCAAGCGGCTGGAGGAGGCGCTGGCCACGCGCTTGCTCGAGCGCTCCACGCGCCGGGTGCGCGTGACGGAATCCGGTGCGCAGGTGTACCGCTACTGCCGCGACATGGTGGGCGCGGCAGCGGGTGCGGTCGACGCGGCGGGCCAGTTGTCCGGCCGGCCCCAGGGCAGGGTCAGCGTGAGCGCGCCGACCGCGTTCGCCAAGACGGTGATCCATCCGCTGGTGGCGGGCTTCCTGCGCGCCTACGGCGAGATCGACCTGCAGTTGATGTTCACCGACCACGAGGTCGATCCACTCGAGCACGACCTCGACCTGGTGATCCGGCTGACCGAGCGGCCGCCGCCCGGTCTGGCCGGGCGCCGTCTCGGCGCGGTGCGCTGGGTCTTGTGCGCGTCGCCGGCTTACCTGGGCGCGCGCGGCACGCCCGTGCATCCGCGCGAACTGGCCTTGCACGACTGCCTGTACCTGGGGGAGACCGCCGACGACAACCGCTGGCGCCTGCGGCGCGAGGCGGAGACCCATACGGTGGCGGTGCGGGGGCGCTACATTGCCAATCACGCTGGCGCGCGCCTGGAAGCGGCGCAGCAGGACCTGGGCATCGCCTCGCTGCCCGAGTTCACCGCCGCCGGCGCGCTGCGCGACGGCACGCTGGTGCGCGTGCTGGCCGACTGGGAGTTGCAGGCGCGCGCCTATGTCGGGCCGGTGTGGCTGCTCTATCCGCCCAATCGCTTCCTGCCGCCCAAGGTGCGTGTGCTGATCGACTACCTCGCCGCGCATATCGGCGGGGCTGGCTGAGCGGCGGCGCAACGGCGTGGCGCGGTGCGGTGCGGTGCGGTTTTTCCCGCGCGCCGATCGGCGTGCGAGGAAAGTGAACGGCGCGAGCCTGTAGACTCATATTCCGTTTCGCCGTCTTGCTGTTTTGCAGTTTCGTTATTTGGCGCAGTTCTTCCCATCGTCCCCCGTTTTCAGGAGCCACAATCCATGTCGCAGCCCGAAATCACCCTGTACCACTCCCCCAACACGCGTTCCACCGGCGCGCTGATCCTGCTCGAGGAACTGGGCGTGCCATATCGCCTGCACCCGCTCAATATGAAGACGGGCGAGCAGCGCGAGCCGGCCTACCTGGCCATCAACCCGATGGGCAAGGTGCCGGCGATTCGCTACGGGGACGCGCTGGTGACCGAGCAGGCCGCCATCTTCATTTTCCTGGCCGACCTGTTCCCGCAGGCCAGGCTCGCCCCCGCGCTGACCGATCCGTTGCGTGGGCCGTACCTGCGCTGGCTGGCCTTCTACGGATCGAGCTTCGAGCCGGCGATCGTGGACCGCTCGCAGCAGCGCGAGACCCCGCGCGCGATGTGCCCTTACGGCGACTACGACACCGTCATCGGCACCCTGCTGGGGCAGCTCGAAAAGGGTCCTTACCTGCTGGGCGACACCTTCAGCGCGGCCGACGTGCTGTGGGGCACCGCGCTGGCCTGGATCACCCACTTCAAGCTGGTCGAGGCGACGCCGGCGGTGAAGGCGTATATCGAGCGCACCACCTCGCGGCCGGCGGTGGCGCGCGCCCGCGAGATCGATGCGAGGCTGGTGGCGCAGCAGGGCGCCTGACAGGCTGACAGCCCGGCACGCGCCGGCGCGCCGGCCCTGGCTATAGCTCCAGCACCAGCCGCTTGCAGGCAGCGCGCGAGCAGCAGGTCATCATCCTGCCGTTGGCCTCGCGCTCGGCGCGCGTCAGCACCACGTCACGGTGGTCGATCTCGCCGGCCAGCACACGCACCTCGCAGGAGCCGCACAGGCCTTCCTCGCAATCGCTCTGCATGTCGATATTGGCGGCGCGCAACGCCGCCAGCACGGTCTGGTCCGCCGCTACCGTGACCACGATGCCGGAGTCCTTCAGCTCCACCTCGAAGGCCTGCTCCCTGGCGGGGTCGAGCGTGCCCAGGGCGGATTCGAAATGCTCGATGCGCAGCGCGTCGCCGGGCCAGCTGGCGCAGCATTCCTGCAGCGCGCGAAGCATGGGCGCCGGGCCGCAGGCGTAGATCTGCGTGTGCGGGTCGGGCTGGCCGAGCAGTGCCTGGAGATCGGCGCGGCGGCCCTCGTCGCTTGCGTGCACGTGCAGGCGGTCCGCGTGCAGCGCCGCGAGTTCGTCGAGCAGCGCCATCGACGCGCGCGAACGGCCGCTGTAGTGCAGGGCGTAGTCGATCCCCAGCTGCCTTGCGCGCCGCGCCATCGCGCTCACCGGCGTGATGCCGATGCCCCCGGCGATGAAGATCAGCTTGCGCGCGCTCTCGTCGAGCCGGAAGTGATTGCGCGGACCGCGGATCTTGAGGCGGTCGCCTGGTTTCACATTGTCGTGCACCCAGGCCGAGCCGCCGCGGCCCTGCGCCTCGCGCAGCACGGCGATTTCCAGCGCGCTGCTGTCGGCCGGGTCGCCGCATAGCGAGTACTGGCGCGACAGCCCGGTGCCGCCGCATTCCACGTCGATGTGCGAGCCCGGTGTCCAGCGCGGCATCGGCCGGCCGTCGGGCGAGACCAGCCGCAGCCGGACGATGCCGTTGGCCGCGCGGCTCACGGCCTGCACCACCACTGGCCGGCTGGCCGCGTGCGCGGACGGTTCGCCGATGCGCACCTGCGCCTGCGCATCGAGCAGGGCGCGATCGGCGCGCTCGGGGTTCCGCGCGGGATCCCATTCCACCCACACATGCTCGGGGCCGCGGAACGAGGTGTTGGGCACGTAGCTGAAGCGCTGCTCGGCCAGGCGCATATGGGGCAGGCGCCGCGTGAGCTCCTGCAGGAAGACCTGCATCTCCATGCGTGCCAGGTTCTTGCCCATGCACTGGTGCGAGCCGTAGCCGAAGGTAAGCTGGTCGCTGGCGTTCTCGCGGCGGATATCGAAGAGATCGGCGTCGGTGAAGTGCCCTTCGTCATGGTTGGCCGACGAGGTCACGATCAACAGTTTCGAGCCGGCCGGGATGTCCACGCCGCCGACCTGCACGTCGCGCGTGGCCAGGCGCCGCCACGCCGCGACCGAGCCGTTGTGGCGCAGGCATTCTTCCACCGCGTTGGGGATCAGGCCGGGGTCTTCGCAGATCTCCTGCCAGGCGCGCGGATGCTGCAGCAGCAGCTTGATCGCATTGGCGGTCGCATTGGCCGTGGTCTCGTGCGCGGCGACGATGCCGGCCATCATCATCGAGTGCAGGTAGGAGTCGGTGACGACCTCCGGA
This sequence comes from Cupriavidus sp. 05T41, assembly GCF_056396525.1. Taxonomy (NCBI): domain Bacteria; kingdom Pseudomonadati; phylum Pseudomonadota; class Betaproteobacteria; order Burkholderiales; family Burkholderiaceae; genus Cupriavidus; species Cupriavidus sp. 05T41. The sequence continues at coordinate 72,354 of NZ_JBFTLQ010000023.1, read as the reverse complement.
TGCTCCTGCTGCTTGCGGATGCCGTAGCGCATCCAGCCCGGGCCGGACGGATCCTGCCGCATCTTGTCGAGTATCTTGCCGGCGAGCTGCCAGAAGTTGCCCACCGCGTGCGCGACCTCCACCTGCTCCTCCGGCTTCGGCCGGCCCCAGGTGTTGACCGTATGCGCGATGGAATACTTGCGCAGCAGGTCCATGTCTTCCTCGGGCACGCCGAGGAAGTGCAGCGCCACCGTCAGCGGCACTTCCCACAGCATCTGATCGACCAGGTCGGCGCGGCCGTCATCGATGAAGCGGTCGACGTATTCGCGCGCCAGGCGGCGCACCATGGGCTCGTGGTGCCTGAGCTCCTCCGGTGTGAAGGGTTCCATCAGCACCCGGCGGCGCGGCATGTGGGCAGGCTCGTCCTCGTTGACCAGCGTGCGGTTCATCGCGTAGCCGTACGACGCGAGCACCGCGTTGGCCTCGGGCCCGGTGGGCGTGATCTTCTCCAGCGCGATCGACGGGCTGAAGGTGAGGTTGTCGCGGAAGATGGCCTTGATGTCGTCGTAGCGGGTCACCACCCAGTAGCCGAGCTTCGGGCTGTAGAAAACCGGCTCCTGCTCGCGCGCCCAGCGCACGTACTCGGGCGGGTCCTGCTGGTAGCCGTCCCCGAACGGGTCGAATTCCGCGGCGCGCGCGCTGACCGGGCAGCCGCTCGGCGTGCGCTGCGCCGTCAGCAGGCTGTGGTCAACGGGGCATCCCGATGCGCGCGGATTGTGGGTGTCGTTGGCCATCTGTGCTGCTCCGGTGTTCGTTGCTCAAAGGTTCAGGCGTTGCGCCGCTTGCTCAGTCCAGCGTGATCTTCAGGTCGCGGATCAGCTTGTGCCAGCGCGTGGTCTCGCTGCGCAACAGGTCGGCATATTGGGCCGGCGTATTGCCAACCGGCTCCACGCCGAAGTCCACCAGCCGCTTGTTGACGGCCGGCTCCCTGATGGCGGCAACCACTTGCTTGTTCAGCGTGGCGATCACTTCGGGCGGCGTGCCGGCGGGCACCACCATGCCTACCAGCGCCGCCGCTTCCACATTCTTGTAGCCGGCTTCGGCGAAGGTCGGCACGTCCGGCAGTTGCGGCAGGCGGGTCGGGTTTGCCACTGCCAGCGCCTTGACCTTGCCGCCCTTGATGAAGCCCGCGCCCGCGGCCAGGTCGACCATCATGGCCGGGACCTGTCCGCCGGCCACGTCGGCCAGTGCCGGCGCCGCGCCGCGGTAGGGCGCGTGGACCATGTTCAGTCCGGCCTCCACCTTGAGCAGTTCCATCGCGAGGTGGTGCGGGCTGCCGGCGCCGGCGGAGGCGTAGTCGATGCCGCCGCTCCTGGACTTGGCCTTGGCGATGAACTCCTGCACGGTGTTGACCGGCATGCCGGGACCGACCACGAGGATCATCGGGAACTTGCCCAGCAGCGTGACCGGCGCCAGATCCTTGACCGGGTTGTAGGAAAGCGTCTTGTACAGCGCCGGGTTGAAGACCAGCGTGCCGTTGTCCGCCGACAGCACCGTATAGCCATCGGCCGGTGCGCGCGCGGTCTCTGCCGCGGCGATCGCGGTGTTGCCGCCCGGCTTGTTGTCGACCACCACCGGCTGGCCCAGCCGGGCCGAAAGCGCCTGGCCGATCGAGCGCGCCAGGAAGTCCGAGCCGCCGCCGGCGGCGTACGGCACGATCCAGCGCACCGGCTTGGTCGGGAAGGCGGGGTCGGCAAAGGCGGCGCCCGGCAGCCAGGGAAGGGCGGCCAGGCCCAGGCCGAGGGCCATGAATTTGCGGCGGACGATGATCATCTTGTCTCCTGTTTCCGGTTCTCTTGTTTTTCCGGTCTGGATTCGTCCCGGCGTGCTTGGCGTCCGGGTTGTGTTTTGCGTAAATGATATACGCATTGCGTAATTTGGTGATGCGGGTTAACGTGAGGATCGGCACAAGGGGCCAGATGACGGCCAGTTGACGGCCATATGGCTACGCCGGCCTCGCCGCACGGCATTCTCCGCACTAGAATCTCCGCCCATGACGACATCACCCGATCCCATCGAAGCGGGCGCTCCCGCCGGCCCGCAGGCGCGCGAGCGCCGCCAGCGCGTGCAGTCCGCGCAGACCGGCATGGCCGTGCTCAAGGGCCTGGCCCGGCTCGGCGGGCGCGCCACGCTGACCGCGCTGGCCGCGCATGTCGGCGAGAGCCCGGCCAAGGTGCACCGCTACCTGGCCAGCCTGGTCGAGGAAGGGCTGGTGGCGCAGGAGGCCAGCACGCAGCAGTATTCCCTCGGCATGGAAGCCATGCTGATCGGGCTGGCGGCCATGCGGCAGGTCGATCCGGTGCGGGTGGCCGAGCCTTCCCTGGTCCGCCTGCGCGAGGCGCTGGGGGTGACGTGCTTCGTCGCGGTGATGGGCAACAAGGGGCCGACCATCGTGCGCTTCGAGGAGCCGGGCCTGCCGGTGACGGTGAACGTGCGGGTGGGTTCGGTCATGCCGCTGCTGTGGTCGGCCACCGGCCGCACCTTCCTGGGCATGCTGGACGAGCCGCCGGTGCTGGCGATGGCGGAGGCGGAACTGGCGGTGGCGCCGGCCGAGCTGCGCGCGCAGCTCGACGCCGGGGATCCCATCGGGCAGCTGCGGCGCGAAGTGCAGGCCGCCGGCTGCGCGGTGGTGCGCGATACCAACCTGAAGGGCATCAGCGCGGTGGCCGCGCCGCTGTACGACTACACCGGCCGCGTGTGCGCGGTGATCACGGCGCTGGGCGCCACGGGCGGCTTCGATGCCGCGATGGACGGGCCGGTCGGCACGGCAGTGCGCCGGGAGGCGCGGGCGGCCAGTGCGTTGCTGGGCCATCCGGGGGCGCCGCCTGCCGCATGACCTGGCGCCCGGACCAGCCGGGCAGGGGGCTCAGGCGGCCTTGCGTTCGGCGGCTTGCGCGCCGGCGGTGTCGGCCGTCTTGCGTTCGCCGCCCAGCGCTTCGGTCAGGTCGGCCAGCAGGCTGGCCAGCTCGCCCGCCATCATGGTGAAGTCGCCGTCGAAGCGTTCGTCCTCGTCGCGCGCGCTGGCGTCGGCCTGTTCCTTGATCACGTCGAGCGGGGCCACTCGCTTGATGGTCAGCGACTCGGTCAGCACGAAGGACACGCGGTCGTTCCAGGTCATGGCGAGGCGCGTGCAGCGCTTGCCCGCGGCAATGTGGCGGCGCAGGTCCTCGGCATCGAGCGGATGGCGCACGTAGCGCACCGTGGCCTTGCTCTCGGCGCTCGATTGCAGCTCGATTTCCTGGTCCACGGTGAAGCCGGCCGGCGCCGTGTCATTGGCCAGCCAGTCGGTCATGGCGGCGACCGGCGACTGGTTCACATGGAGGTTTTCCAGCGGCAGCGGGTCGATCGCCTTGAACAGCAGGCCCCGCACTTCGTCGGCCTTGGCCGGGGCGGCGGCATCGATGGCCAGCCAGCCGTTGACCGGGTCGATCCACACCCGGGTATCGCGGCGGATGCTGAAGGCGCGCGGCAGCAGTTCCTCGGTGACCTGCTCCTTGAGCTCGCGCATTTGCTTGCGGCCGGGCTTGAAGCCTTGCTGTTCCTCGAGTTCGAGGGCGCGCGCCTTGGTGACCTGGTTGACCACGGTGGACGGCAGCAGCTTCTTCTCGGTGCGCATGGTCAGCAGCATCTGCTTGCCGACCTGGTGGACCAGGGCGCCGTTTTCACGCGGCGAGGCCCAGCCCTGGGTCTGCATTTCCAGGCTGGTGCCCGGGAAGAAGGCATGGCGCGCCAGGCAGGCCTCGACTTCGTCGGCGGCGAGGGACCACGGTGCGGACAGACGGTGCAGCTGGAGATTCTTGAACCACATGGGAATTCGGCCAAAGGGACCGATTCTAGCCGGTTAGCGTGGCCGATGCGGTAACAATGCGTGAAAGCGGCGGATAGAAGGGCTGCACGGGCAACGGAGCGGCGCCGGGCGGGCCGGCGGAATGCGGCAGGGGCCGGGCTGCCTGCCGCAACCCGGCCCCTGCCGCGTGCCGGAGCCTCAGATGTCGAGCTTGCTGATCTTCGAGCCTTCCAGCGACAGGCCTGCCATCAGGCCGGCGTTGGTCACCACGAAGCCGATGATCGGCTGCTGGGCCGTGTTGGTGTCGATGGTGCCGTTGGCGCCGATCGTGGCCAGCGCCACTGTGGCATCGCCGCCAACGGTCCAGCCGCTGCTGTTGACGAACTTGTCGAGCGAGTCCTGAGTCATGAACATCAGGATGATGGCCTTGGACTGCGCGCCGATCTGCCAGCCCACCGAACCCGAGATGATGCGGTAGTAGCCATGCGTGGCGCCGCCCGCGCGCAGCGAGCCGTCGCCGTATTCGCCGCCCACCACGAAGCCGGCCGAGATGGTGTTGGGAAAGACCAGGATGCCGCGCGCGCGGTTGGCCAGCTGCCGCGAGCTGCTCGCCGTGGCGTACAGCTTGCTGAGCGCGCCGTCCACGCCGCCGTCGATCTCGCGGCGCTTGGCCGCCTTGTCCGTGGGGGCGCCCGGCGTGGTGGTGCAGGCACCCAGCAAGCCTGAAGAAGCCAGCACCAGGCCTGCGCCCGCCGTCAGAAACGATCTGCGTTCCATACTCACTCTCCTGATTGTTTTACGTCACAATGCACCGCTAACAGAGCACCGGTACCGGAGCCTTCCGTCCCCTCTCGCCTGCAAACTCGCTTTATCCAAGGATAGGCGTAATCGGCACTTGTAGAAACGTGAAATCGCAGGGCAGGAATTCCTCTCGGTTTTCCCTAAAGTGCCACTGGAATCCTCCGTTTCTGGAGAAATATACAAGCCTGCAGACCGAAGCGGTGTAGGACGAAGCTGCATTTCGCGACGAACCTGTCCTACAGATTCGTGCCCGACGCGGCGACATGTCCGTGGCCCGGCGGCGGGCCAGGAACCCGGGCGCGCCAGGCGTGTCCATCAAAGATGAAATCCGTGAAATTCCTCAAATCCGTGAAGTCCCTGACGTCCCTGAAGTCCAGTTTCGTCCTGATCCCCGTCACCCTGCTGGCCGCTGCCTGTGCCTCGCATTCGCCCGCTCCCGACCCGCAAGCCGCAGGCGAAGCCAATGCGCAGTGGCAGTCGCTGCGTGCCGACTACACCGCCTGCGCCAAGGGCCAGACCGACGCCGGCTTGTCCGGCAGCGCCTCGCCGCAGGATCTCGCCGGCGCCGCGCTGAAGGCGTGCCAGCCGAAGCTGGATGCCATGCGCAGCGCGTTCCGCGAATACCTGGATGCGCAGATGGTGTCCGCGCACGGGCGCGACGGCGCGCGCCAGGCCGCCGACCGCGTTTCGCGGGATACCGAGGCCAAGACCCGCAGCTACCTGGTTCGCTATGTAGAGGTGGAACGCTACAACGCCAAGCCGCACTAGCCCGCAAGCTGACCGGCCGGCGCGGGCCGCCGCGGCCTGCTGTGGTGTAATGCGCGGACGCGTCCCCTCAACACCCATGGCAGTCCATCCCGATGACCCTCTCCCCCGAACGCCTGCAGCTCGCCCACGAGCGCTTCCTTGACGAAAATCCCGAAGTGGTTTCGCTGCTCAAGGCCATCACCGAGCGTCATGCGCGCGCAGCCGGCATGAGCGTGGAAGCCTTCCAGCTTTCCGAACTGGAGCGCGCCATCGGGCGCGAAGCGCGGCTGCGGCGCATGACTGCAGACGAACTGTTGCTGGTCTACCTGGGGGAGCGCACAGCGCCGGCGCCCCGCCGCTGATGCGCATGGCCGCGCCGCCGCCTCAGGGCTTGGCCGGCGGCGCGCCAGCCGCATCTTCAGCCGCATCCTCTTGCGCCGGCCGCAACAGCAGCCACGCGCACGCCGCGCCACCGGCCGCCAGCAGCGCGGACAGCAGCATCACCCGGCGAAAGCCCGCCACGAAGGCATTGCTTACCGCATGACGGACGGCCTGCGCCGCCCGTGGCTCCGCCGTCGCGGGGATCTCGATGGCGGCAAGGCGGCCGCGCTGCGCCTGCACCGCCTGCACGACCTGCGCCGGCACCACCGCGCCGGACCCCGCCAGCGCGCGCTCCAGCCTGCGATCGAACACATTCGCCATCACGATCCCCAGCACCGCGATCGCCAGCAGCGTCGCCACCCGCGCGGCGGCATTGTTGATGCCGGATGCCGTGCCGGCCGAGCCAGGCGGTACCGCATTCATGACCGTGGTCGTCAACGGCGCCACGCTGATCGTCATGCCCGCGCCGAGCACCAGCACGGCGGGGAAGAACGTCGTCCAATAGCTGCCGCCGCCTGAGCCTGGCAGTGCGAACAGGGCAAAGCCCGCCGCCGCGACCAGCGGCCCCACGATCAGCGGGCCGCGCGCACCGTGCCGGTCCACCAGTCCACCCGCCCAGCCCGAGAGCAGGAACATCAGCAGGATGAAGGGCAGCAGCGCGGCCCCCGCGGCGGTCGATGAATAACCCTGCACCTGGATCAGGTTGAGCGGAAAGAAGAACAGGCCGCCGCCGAGCGCGGCGTAGAGCAGCAGGGTCAGCAGATTGGCCCCGAGAAAGGCGCGCGAGCGGAACAGCGCGGGCGGCATGATCGGATTGGCGACCCGCGTCTGCACCCACGCGAACAGGCCCAGCGCGAGCATGCCGGCGGCGCCGGGCAACCATACTTGCGCATGGCCCCAGCCCTGCCCCGGGGAAGCGATCAGGGCGTAGACCACACCACCCAGCCCCAGCGCCACCAGCAGGCTGCCCGCCCAGTCGAGCGACCCCGCCTGCCCGGGCGCGCGGCTTTCCGGCACGCGCCAGAACGCGATCACCAGCACCGCCGCGGCCAGCGGCAGGTTGACCAGGAAGGCGGCACGCCACGACAGATGCTCGATCAGCCAGCCGCCCGCCACCGGGCCGAGCGCGGCGGTCATGGCGGTGGCGCCGGACCAGGTGCCGATGGCCTTGCCGCGCCGGCTCTGGTCGAATGACGCGGACAGCAGCGCCAGGCTGCCCGGCACCAGCAGCGCGGCACCCACGCCCTGCGCCGCACGGGCCGCGACCAGGTGGCCGATATTGCCGGCCAGCCCGCACCAGGCCGAACTGGCGGCGAAAACCGCCACGCCCAGCGCGAACACGCGGCGCCGGCCGAAGCGGTCTCCCGCCGCGCCACCCACCAGCAGCAGCGCCGCCAGCAGCAGCGCATAGGCCTCCACCGCCCATTGCATGCCGCTCAGGCTGGCACCGAGATCCTTCTGCAATGCCGGCAGGGCCACGTTGACCACGGTGCTGTCGATGAACGCCATGCTCGACGCCAGGATGGTCGCGGCCAGCACCCATGGCTCGTCGGCGCGCGCGCAGCCGGCGCCGCCAGGCCGGGCCCGGATCGCGCTGTCGTCGCAGGGGCCCTGGGCCAGCGGCGTGGTCGACATGGCCGGCGACGCGCGGGCGCTATGCCACCGGCGCCAGCGGGCGCAGCTCGCCCAACATGGTCGGCACCAGCTCCGCTACGGTGGGATGGATGTGCATGGCGCGCTGGAGCACCGCGTAGGGCGCGCGCGCATACATGGTGTCGAGAATGCAGTGGATGACTTCGTCGCCGCCCACGCCCAGCACCATCGCGCCCAGGATCTCGCGGCTGTCGGCATCGACCAGGATCTTCATGAAGCCCAGCGTCTCGCCTTTTTCCACGGCGCGCCCCACCCGGGTCATGGGGCGCGTGCCCACCAGCACCCGGCGCCCGGACTGTCTTGCCTCGTGCTCGGTCATGCCGACGCGGCCCAGCGGCGGATCGGTGAAGAGCGCATAGGCAGGGATGCGGTCGTCCACGGTGCGCGGCGGCTCGCCTGACGCCGTGTCCAGCAGGTTCGCGGCGACGATCTCGAAGTCGTTATAGGCGGTATGGGTGAAGGCACCGCGCCCGTTGCAGTCGCCCAGCGCCCAGATCCCGGGCACATTGGTGCGCAGCTGCGTATCGACCTGGATATACCCGTGCGCATCGGTGGCGACGCCGGCGCGGTCCAGGCCGAGATCGTCGGTGTTCGGCCGGCGGCCCACCGCCAGCAGCACGTGCGAGCCGGCGATCTCGGGCGCGCCGTGCACGCAGTCCATCTTCACCACCACTTCGCCGCCGCGCTGCTCCAGCGCGATGCATTCGGCATCCAGGCGCAGGCCGATGCCCTCGGCCGCCAGGATGTCGCGCACCGCCTCGGACACTTCGGGGTCTTCGCGCTCGATCAGGCGCGGGCCGCGCTGCACGATGGTGACTTCGCTGCCGAAGCGGCGGAACATCTGGCCGAACTCCAGCCCGATGTAGCTGCCGCCCACCACCAGCAGGTGGCGCGGCAACTGGTCCACGCGCATCATGCCGGTATTGGTCAGGTAGTCCACCTGGTCCAGCCCCGGCATGGGCGGGGTGGCCGCGCGCCCGCCGACATTGATGAAGATCTGGGCGGCCCGCAGCACGGCATCGCCCACGCGCACGGTGTCCGGGCTCTCGAAACGGGCATGTCCAAGATAGACGGTGCCCCCTTCCAGCCTGCGCACCCACGCTTCCACGCCCCGGCTGGAGTTGCCGACCACGCCGTCCTTGCGCGCCTTGACGCGCGCCATGTCGACCGTCACCGGTCCGCCGGTGATCACGCCGAAATCGGCGCCGCGCCGCGCCAGATGGGCCGCGTAGGCGCTCGCCACCATGGTCTTGGTGGGGATGCAGCCATTGTTGACGCAGGTGCCGCCAAAGGCCAGGCGCTCGATCACGGCGACTTTGCGGCCGGCCGCGGTCAGGCGCTCGGCCAGCGGCGGGCCAGCCTGGCCGGTGCCAATGATGATGGCGTCGTAGTCGGTGGGCATGGCGAGGCTCCTGTGACTGCAAAGCGTGGTGCGCGGCCCGCGCGCGGGGTCAGAGCATATCCAGCGGGCGCGGGCCGCGCGGCGGCGGGAAGGCGGCATCCAGCGCCGCCAGCTGCTCCGGCGCGAGCCGGCAGGCGAGCGCGCCGTGGTTCTCGCGCAGGCGGTCGCGGTGGCTGGTCTTCGGAATGGCGACGACATCGTCGCGCGCCAGCAGCCAGGCCAGCGCGGCCTGGGCCGGGCTCATGCCGTGCTGCTCGGCAAAGCGCGCCAGGCGCGGGTTGCGCAGCAGCGCCGCCTGCTCGATCGGCGAGTAGGCCATGAGCGGCACATGGTGGCGTCGCAACCACGGCAGCAGGTCCCACTCGATGCCGCGGCGCGCGAGGTTGTAGAGCAGCTGGTTGACTGCTACCCGGTCGCCGCCAGGCACGCGCCACAGCGCTTCCATGTCGCCGAGGTCAAGGTTGCTGACGCCGAAATGACGGATCTTGCCGGCCTGCTGCAGAGCCAGGAAGGCGGCCACGGTTTCCGCCAGCGGCACGCCGCCGCGCCAGTGCAGCAGGTAGAGATCGAGGCGGTCGGTGCCGAGCCGGCGCAGGCTGTGCTCGCAGGCCGCCACCGCCCCCTTGCGCCCGGCGTTGTGCGGGTAGACCTTGCTGACCAGGAAGACCTCGTCGCGGCGCCCCGCAATGGCTTCGCCCACCAGTTCTTCCGAGCGGCCCTCGCCGTACATCTCGGCGGTGTCGATCAGGCGCAGGCCAAGTTCGAGGCCGAGGCGCAGCGTGGCGAGCTCTTCCGCGCGCGCGGCCGGATTCTCGCCCATGTTCCAGGTGCCCATGCCCAGCGCGGGAACGGCTTCGCCGCCGGGAAGATTCACGGTTTTCATGCTGGTATCCGTCGGGGGAGGGGGGGATGGCGCGCGTGCCGTGCAAGGCACGCGCCGCCGCGCGCCTACCCACCCAACACTAGGCAAGGACGGCGCGATGCACAAGGACAGCGGGGCGGGGGCGGCGGCCTGCCGCCGTGCTCAGACCAGGCCGGTCGCGTAGTAGGCCGTTTGCGTGCTGTTCGGGGCTTGCCGGCTCATCCGTGGTGATAGCGGTATTCCTGGGTCAGCCCGCCGTAGCCATAGGTGGCGGCGCGCGCGTCCACCACATGGATATACGACACCGGGTGCACGTTGCCGATCAGCTCGGCCATGGTGTCGAACACTTCGCGCAGGAACTGCGCTTTCTCGGCCTTGGTATTGGTCTCGTCGGTCACGCTGATATCGAGGTGGAAGGCGTTGCGCTTTTGCTCCGACAGCGGCGCGCCGCCGACGATCCAGGCGTCGTGGTCCACGTACTGCACGGCCACGACGATCACCTCCGGTTTCTTGCCGAGCACGCGCTGCGTGATCTCCGCCACGGCGGCGGCGGTGCGGCGGGTGAGGGCGGCGTCGGGTTTGCCGGAAATCTGCAGATTGATGTGGGGCATGGCTGGCTCCTGTTGGTCCGGGTCGGCGGCTGGGGATTCAGCCGCCTGGTGATGCCAGTCTAGGGCTTCCTGTTCAATCGAAAAAACGGGAATTTGCGATACTATCCATCGGAATATACGAAACATGCCGGAGATAGCCATGCGCGTCCTCGAACTCGATCAGCTACGTACCTTCGTGACGGTGGCGGAGGCCGGCAGCCTGTCGGCCGCGGCGCCACGGTTGTTTCTTTCGCAGTCGTCCGTCAGCGAGCAACTGCGCAAGCTGGAGGAGCGCGCCGGCGTGCCGCTGCTGGTGCGCGGCAAGCAAGGTGCCGCGCCCACGCCTGCCGGGCTGCGCTTGCTGGAACACGCACGGCGCATCCTTGCGCTGTCCGAGCTGGCGCTGCAGGATCTGCGCGGGCATACGCTCGACGGTGAACTGCGGCTGGCCGTGACGGACTACTTCCGCCCCGGCGAGATCGCCGGCATGCTGCGCCGGCTGCGCGAGCGCTATCCCTACCTGCGCCTGCACGTGACCGTGATGAAGAGCGGCATGATCGAAGCCGGCGCCGAGACCGACGCCTTCGACATCGGCCTGTCGATGCGCTTTCCCGGCGCGCGCGCGGCCGACAAGACGGGCAAAGGCGAACGGGGCGCGCGCGGCACCGTGCTGCGTCGTGAAACCCTGGCCTGGGTGGCTGCGCCGGGAGAGGCCGAAGGGGCCGAGGGCGCCGGCGCGCCGCTGCCGCTGGTGCTGCTGCCCGATACCTGCTCCCTGCATCAGTACGTGGTGCAGACCTTGTTGCGGCGCCGGCTCGACTACGTCATCGCGCATTCCGCCTCCGGCGTGGCCGGCCTGCAGCTGGCGCTGGCCGCAGGCCTCGGTATTTCCTGCCTGAACGAGTCCGCCATCGGGCCCGGCGTGGCGCGCATCGATGCCGCCACGATCGCCCGTCTCAGGCTGCCTGCGTTGCCGACGGCGGAGTTCTTCCTGCTGCCCGCGCGGGTGGGCGAAGCACCGCTGGTGGGCCAGGTGCGGGCCGCGCTGGCGGAACAATTTGCCTGAGCCCGCGGCGCCGGAGCCCCTCTGTTGCAGGGCGTGATCAAAAAAGAGCTTCATCAGCCGCTTTAATAAAAGATCACCATACTGCGCTTCGTTCCCATTGACATCTGTTGTAAATGAAAATGATAATGCGTCGCATTTGTAGTAAAACTATTACAATTCATTACACATGCGACTTAATCTACGCCCGATCCACGCCGCCGTATTGGGCGCCTTCGTTTCGCAAACCGCCGTGACCGGCACGGCCCTGGCACAGGAAGCCGGCGCCGCCAGCCTGCCGGAGGTGACAGTCAAGGCTGCGGCCGCCAGCGATCCGGGCGTGGGCTACAACCCGCCTTCCACCCGCAGCGCCACCAAGATCGATGCGCCGCTGCGCGATATCCCGCAGACCGTCAACGTGGTGACCGCCGAGGTCATGCGCGACCAGCACGCCACGTCGATCCAGGATGCCCTGAAGAACGTGCCAGGCGTGAGCTTCTCCACCGGCGACGGCCAGCGCGACCAGGTCAGCATCCGTGGCTTCTCGGCCATCGCCGACCAGTTCGTCGACGGCATCCGCGACGATGCGCTGTACTTCCGCGATCTCTCCAACGTAGACCGGATCGAAGTCATCAAGGGACCCGCGGCCGTGCTCTACGGACGCGGCTCGTCGGGTGGCCTGATCAACCGCGTCACCAAGAAGCCCGGCTTCGACGTCACCGATTTCGCGCTTAGCTACGGCTCCTGGCAGAATCGCCGCGCCGAGGCCGACGTAGGCCGCGTGATCAACGACGCTGCCGCATGGCGCATCACCGGCGCGGCGGAGCGGGGCAACAGCTACCGCGACCAGCAGTTCATCGACCGCTTCGCCGTGGCGCCGTCACTGGATCTGCGCCTGGCGCCCGAGACAACCCTGCTGCTGCAGGCCGACTACCTGCAGGACCGCCGCGTGACCGACTTCGGCATCCCGGCCTACCGGGGCCGCCCGGTCAACGTGCCGGCCTCCACTTACTACGGCGCGGCCAATGCGCGCGATGTGGACTACAGCCAGTCGCGCATCTATTCGGGCACCGCCACGCTGGACCACCGCTTCAACGAGCAGTGGTCGCTGCGCAACGCCACGCGCTACTACCACTACACGCTGGACCGCAACAACACGCTGCCGGGCGTGGTCAACGAAGCGCGCCAGACCGTCACGCTCACGCGCTCGAACGTGGCGCGCGCCGAGCGCGGCTGGTTCAATCAGACCGACCTGACGCAGAAGGCTTCGCTGTTCGGCATGAAGCACGAACTGCTGTACGGCGTGGAAGTCGGTCAGCAGAACAAGGACCTTGTCAGCTATTCGTCCGGCACGGTGGCGACCGTAGCGCTGTTCAACCCGGTGCTGCCCACGCTGCCGCTGCAGGGCGGCGCGCTGACCGCCAACAGCCTGGGCACGTTCAAGACGCTCGCCTTCTATGCGCAGGACATGGTGTCCCTGACGGAACACTGGAAGGCGCTGGTCGGCCTGCGCCATGACCGCTTCCAGCAGGAGACGGTCGACCACCGTCCCGGCCAGCCGGGCCTGTCGCGCACCGACAATGCCTGGAGCCCGCGCGCCGGCCTGGTGTGGCAGCCGAGCAAGGCACAGTCCTACTATGTGTCGTGGAGCCGTTCGTTCCAGCCTTCGGGCGAGGCCTTCGCGCTGGCGGCCAACAATGCCGACATCGCGCCGGAAAGCACGCGCAATACCGAAGTGGGCGCCAAGTACGACTGGCTCGATGGCCGCGCCAGCACCACGGTGTCGGTGTTCCGCCTCGAGCGGACCGGCATCAAGGCCACCAACCCGCTCACGCTGCAACTGGTGCCGATCGGCGAGCAGCGCACCGACGGCGTGGAGCTGTCCACCTCGGCGGACCTGTCGCAAGGCTGGCGCGTGCTGGCCGGCTATGCCTACCTCGATGCGCGCGTGACGCAGTCGGTCGCGGTCGACGCCGGCCAGCAGGTGCAAGGCAAGCGCGCCACGCTTACGCCGATGCACAGCGGCAATGTGTGGCTGACCAAGGCGCTCGGCAACGGCTTCGGCGTCGGCGGCGGCCTCAACCTGGTCGGGGCGCGCTTCGCCAATCCGGGCAACACCGTCACGCTGCCCGGCTACGTGACCGCCGACATGATGGCGTGGTACCGCCGCGGCCCGTTCGAAGCCCAGCTCAATCTCTACAACATCTTCAACCAGGGCTATATCGTCTCGGCCCACGGCACCAGCCCCAACCTGAACATGCCGGGCGCGCCGCGCAGCGTGATGGCGACCTTGCGCTATCGCATGTAAGAAAGCGAAAAGGCCTCGCAGCAAGCGAGGCCTTTTCGTATCGACGGTGCCGGAGCAAGGGGCGCGGAAATCGTAGCGGGCATCGCAGGGCCGGTCGCGCGCCGTGCGGCGGATCCATCCGTGCCTCTCAGGTCTCCGACCACTGGCGCAGCAGGTTGTGGTAGCAGCCGACCAGCGAGCGCCGCGCGCCTTCGTCGGCGCCGGTCTGGTTCAGTTTCTGGATGGCATTGTCCATGTCGAACAGCAGCGCACGCTGGCCATCGTCGCGGATCAGGCTCTGGATCCAGAAGAAGCTGGCCACGCGCGTGCCGCGCGTGATGGGGGTGACCTGGTGCAGGCTGGTGGCCGGGTAGACCACCATGTCGCCCGCTTCGAGCTTGACGCTGTGGATGCCGTAGGTGTCTTCCACCTGCAGCTCGCCCCCGTCATAGCTGGCGGGATCGCTGAGGAACAGCGTGGCGGAAATGTCGGTGCGCAGCTTGCGGCCGTTGTGCGGATGGATGCGCACGCTGCCGTCCACGTGGGCGCCGAAGGTCATGCCCTCGCCGTAGCGGTTGAACATCGGCGGGTAGACGATATTGGGCAGCGCCGCGCTGATGAACAGCGGATTGCGCTCCAGCATGGCGAGGATCAGCTGCTGACATTGCAGCGCCACGTCCGAACGCTCGTCGATCTGCTGGTTGAACTTGACGGGGGCGCCGGAATAGCCGGCGGTGACGCGGCCATCGACCCAGGCCTCGCCGGCCGAATCGAGCTGCTGGCGCAGCATGGCGAGCTGCTCGGCGTTGAGGACCTTGGGAATGCAGACAAGCATGGCGATCTCGGCAGGGTGTTGCGCCGGCGCCGGCAGGGGATGCGGCGCCGGGTGGCGTGACTTGGCGTCACGCCACTTTACCTCAGCTTATTGCCTTGGCTGCTTGCCTCGGCTTTACTGGCCCAACTTACATGCGATAGACGAAGGACAGCATGGCGGTGCGGCCCGTACCCGGCACCGAACGGCCACCGTCCGACTGGATCAGCGCATCGTAGTACTTCTTGTCGAAGATGTTGAACAGGTTCAGGCGCACATCGTACTTGGGCTGGTGGTAGGCGATCATGCCGTCCCAGCGCACGTAGCCGCCGACCTGCACGGTGTCGGTATTGTTGGCATAGCGCTGCGACATATAGAAGGCGCCGCCGCCGACTTCCCAGTTCGGCAGGACGGCATAGCTGGTCCAGGCCGTGGCGGTGTGCTTGGGCGTATTGCCCGGGATCTTGCCCTGCGTGCCGGCGGCGATGCCGTTCTCGATCACCGCATTGAGGTAGGTGTAGCCCGCGAAGACCTGCCACTTCGGCGTGATGCGACCCGTGGCGCCAAAGCGGAAGCCGTCCACCTGGATCTTGCCGGTCAGCGCGTAGGTGGTGGCGTCGATCTGGCTGCGCGCGTTGTCCTTGGTGATGCGGAAGATCGCCGAGCTCAGCGACAGATCGCCGCCGGCCAGGTCCCACTTGCCGCCCGCTTCATACGACTTGTTCTTTTCCGGGTCCAGGTTCTGCTGGCCGACGGTGCCGACCAGTTGCTCCAGCGAAGGATTGAACGAGGTGCCATACGACACATAGTAGGACTGTGCCTCGGTCGGCTGCCAGATGCCGCCCAGGCGCACGCTGGTGAAGTTGACGGTCTGGTCCGCATTGGCCAGCGCGGTGTTGCCAAGCGTGTTGGTCGAGTTGACCGAGTTGGTGATGCTGGCCATGTAGCGGTCATAGCGCAGGCCGGCCACCAGTTTCCACTGCTTGGTGAACTCGATCGAGTCGTTGGCGTAGACGGCGACGGTGTTGGCCGAGGCGCCCTGCAGGTTGCCGGTCGACTTCGGCACGTTGCTGGGCGAATCCATATACGTCGGGTTCACCACCGGCTCGCAGGCCACATAGCCGGAAGTGCCGGCCGCCGCCGTGGCCGTTGCCGGCGGGTTCAACGGCACGCCATTGCAGGTGCCGTTGCGATAGAAGTTCTGGTTGTTGTAGCCGTCGTGCCCGAGCTCCACGCCGGTCAGCAGCGTGTGCTTGATGGAGCCGGTTTCGAACTTCGCGGTCAGCTCGGTCTGGTTGAACACCGAGTAGTCGCGGATGCTGCGGTCATGGCTTTGCTGGCGCACGTACAGCGCGGACAGCGGCAGGTTGGTGGTGGTCAGCGGGATGAAGCCGGTGGCGCCGCCCAGCGTGCCGACCGCGTTCGGCGCGGTTTCGCGCGCATCGGTCTCTACATAGTTGAACTGGGTCTGGTTGCGCAGGCGCAGGTTCGGCGAGAACTTGTGATCGATGCCGGCGGACAGCGTTGCGATGTTCTGGCGCGTGTGATCGTTGTTGAAGCCGTAGAAGGTCTTGCGGTCCACATTCACCGGATGACCGTTGATGGCCGGCAGGCCGTAGTCGGGCATGTCCTCGTTGTGCTGCAGCAGCGCGGACAGGGTGATCTCGGTGGAGGTGCCGATGCCGTACTTCCACGACGGCGCAATGCCGAAGTCCATCACGGTCATCGCGTCGCGCGTGCTCGGCGGGCCATCCTGCGCCATGGCGGAGATGCGGAACGCGGAGGTGTCGCCGGTCGGCGTGTTGACGTCGGCGGTGGCGCGCACCAGGCCATTGGTGGTGACCGAGCCCGTCACTTCGGTGGCCGCCTTCAGCGACGGCTTCTTGGTGACCTGGTTGATCACGCCGCCGGTCGATCCACGTCCGAACAGCATCGACGACGGGCCCATCAGCACTTCCACGGAATCCAGCGCATACACGTCGCGATAGTACTGGCCGCGGTCGCGGAAGCCGTCCAGGTAGATGTCGGTGCGCGCGGAGAAACCGTTGAGGTTGATGTTGTTGCCAATCTGCCCGCCCTCGGCGCCGCCGATGGTGATGCCCGGGACGTTACGCAGCGCATCCGCCAGCGAGGTGGCGCCCTGTGCGTCGATCAGTGCCTTGTTGACCACCGTCACCGACTGCGGGACGTCGCGCAGTTCCGCGGGGAGCTTGCTCAGCGACGTCTTGCCCGTGTTGTAGTCGCCGGTGGACCGGTCGCCTTGCACCACCACCTCTTTCAGCGTCGCGGGGCTCTGCGCCGTGGCCGGCTCGGTCGCGGCCGTCTGGGCCAGGGTCACAACGGGAGTGGCGAAGAGCGCGAGCAGTGCGGTCGCGATCGGAGTGCGGCGATTCATGTCGTTTCTCGATTCCGGGTACGGCCGTGGGAGCGATCCGGCGGCTGCGGGAGAGACGTTGCATGCTTTCGGTTCGGCCAACGGCGGGGGCAAATTGGTTGGGCGAGGCGGAATATAAATGCGAATGATTTGCGTTGCAATTCAGCTTGGCTTTTTTATCACAGACATTACAAGCACACGCTGAATGTACTAAGTACAAAACAAAGCAATTACAGATAGTTACAAGGCCTCACATTTATTTCGCAAAGAGCCGCATAAGACGCAAACCGGAAATAAAAAAAGGCCTGTGTGTAACAGGCCTGATACAGACAATTGCCGCCGCCCAGCCGGGCGGCCGAAAATATTTCTTAATCTGCCGTCATATTGGCGGCCTTGGCGATGCGGCCCAGGCGTTCGCGCTCCGACTTGATGAAGGCGACAAAGCTCTCCTGGGAGCCGCCGGCGGGCTCGATGCCGTTGGGAATCAGGCGGTCGCGCGTTTCCTGCGTCTGCATGGCGATGCTCATCTCGGCGTTCAGCTTCTTCAGGATGGCGGGGTCGGTGCCCTTGGGTGCGAAGATGCCCGCCCAGTGGCCGATGCGCACTTCCGGCATGCCCTGCTCGGCGGTGGTCGGGATATTGGGTGCCGCGCTCATGCGCTTGTCCCAGGTTGCGCCGAGCGCCTTGAGCTTGCCCGCCTTGATGTTGGGCAGCACCACCACGCTGGCTTCCGAGGTGGCAGCCACCTGCCCGCCGATCACGGCGGTGATGCTTTCCGAGCCGCTCTTGTACGGTACCACCGTCAGCACCGCGCCTTTTTCCTTGAGCATCTCCTCGACGAAGTGCGGCGTGCTGCCGCTGCCCGCAGTGGCGAAGTTGGCGCCCGCGGCGCCCTGTTTCTTGGAGTACTCGACCAGTTCCTTCAGGTTGTTCACCGGCAGCGAGGGCGAAGCGACGATCACCGACGGGCTCACCGCGACCAGCGACACGGGGATCAGGTCGTCTTGCGCGTAAGGCATCTTGCTGCGGATCAGGCCGTTGGTGACGGTGCCCACGGCGCCAACCAGGAAGGTGTAGCCGTCCGGCTTGGCCTTGGCCACATAGTCCGCGCCCACCACGCCGCCGGCGCCGGGGCGGTTCTCGATTACCACGGCCTGCCCGAGCCGCTTGCCGACCGCATCGGCCGCGGCGCGCGCCACCAGGTCGTTGGCGCCACCGGCGGTGAACGGCACCACGAACTTGATCACGTGGGTGGGCCAGGCGTCGGCGGCGTGCGCGGGCGCGCCGGCGGCGAACAGGGCGCAAAGGGTGGGCAGGGCGAGCGCCAGCGCGCGGCTGGTGGGGGAAATACGCATGGTTGTCTCCATTGGCACTATTGCCACTTTCGGCATCGATAGTTCTGGTTGCCGCGCGCCGTGCTCCTGGTCCGGAGCCGGCACTGCGGCTTGCGAGCGATGATAAACAGCAAAGCTGTCAATTTGCTGAACCCGCCGCAAGGACAGACCCTACTGGCCTTCCGAACTCTGTTGCGCCAGCCAGTGGCGGAAGGCGCGCGCCGCCGCACCCTCGGCGCGGTCCTGGGGCCACACCGCATAGTAGCCACCGCCCAGGCTCGCGCTGGCGTCGCAGGCGCGCACCAGCAGCCCCTGCGCCACGCAGCGGTCGATCATGTGGCGCCATCCCAGCGCGATCCCCTGGCCTTCCATCGCCAGCTGCAGCAGGATCGGATACTGGTTGGCCACCAGCGTGTGCGTCGCGCGCGCGTCGGCCACGCCGTTTTGGGCCAGCCAGACCTGCCACGACATCCACTGTCGCTGGCCATCCTCCAGCATCAGCAAGGTCTCGCCGGGCAGGTCGGCCGGCGCGAGCCGGCGGCCGCCAAGATAGCCCGGCGCGCAGACGGGAAATACCTCCTCGTCATACAGGCGGCGCGAAGCGAGACCCGGCGGCGGGCCCTCGCGCAGGAAATACATGCCGACATCGAACTCCGCGGGCGAGAGCGAGGCCAGGCTGTCGTTGACCAGCAGGCGCAGGTGGATGTCCGGATGAGCGGCGCGGAATCTCGGCAGCCGCGGCGTCAGCCACAGCACGGCCACGCCGGACGAGCATGCAACCGTCAGCTCGCCGTGGCCCTTGCGCTTCATCACGTCCTCGGTGGCCGCGGCGCATGCCGCCAGCAGGCGCTGCACCTCCTCGGCATAGGCCTGGCCGCTGACCGTCAGGCGCAGCGCGCGCGGCTCGCGCACGAAGAGCTTCTTGCCGAGGAAGCGCTCGAGCTGCGCGACCTGCCGGCTGATCGCGCTTTGCGTGAGATGCAGTTCGCTGGCGGCACGGGTGAAGCTGCCATGCCGCATGGCGGACTCGAAGGCGACCAGGCAGGGCAGGGGAGGGAGCGGAGAGATGCGCATGGCGGCAGGCGAGACGGTCCAGCCGCCATGATAGTCCGCGATGCCAGCCGCCCGCGTTGCGCGGGCGCAGGCGGGACACCGGTCAGGCGGGCTGGCGGTGCAGCCGGCCGGCCTGCATCACCAGCGCGAGATGCTCGCCCTGGCCGCACAGCAGACCGATGTCGGCGAGCGGGTTGCCGTCCACGGCGATCAGGTCGGCCAGCGCGCCGGCACGCACGGTGCCGAGCTCGCCCTCGCGCTGCAGGATCGCGGCGGCGACAGAGGTTGCGCTGCGGATCGCCTCGAGGTTGCCGAGCAGTTCGGCGCGGATGCGGAACTCGTCGGACTGGTCGCGGTGCATTTCCCCCAGCAGGTCGGAGCCGAAGCCCATCGGCACGCCGGCCTCCGCGTAGATGGCCAGCGAGTCGCGCCCGGCCTGGCGCACGGTCTCGATCTTGGCGACCGATTCGGCCGGCAGGCCGAGCCGCGCGCCGTCGCGCGCAAGCGACTCGTAGGTGACAAGGGTGGGCACCACGAAGGCGCCATGCTCGCGCATCACGCGCGCGGCCTCGCGGTCGACCAGGTTGCCGTGCTCGATGGTGCGGACTCCGCAGCGCACCGCGCGAGCGATGGCGCGGCCGGTGTAGGCGTGCGCCATCACGTAGGTCTGGGCGGCCTCGGCCTCGGCCACGATGGCGCGGATCTCGTCCTCGCTGTATTGCGTGTTGCCGATCGGGTCGGTGGGCGAGGCCACGCCGCCCGACGCCATGATCTTGATCTGCGTGGCGCCCTTCTGGATCTCCTCGCGCACCGCCAGGCGCACGGCATCCACGCCATCGGCCACACGGGCGATGGCGCCGGCGCGGAAAGCGCAGGAACATGGCTCGAGCACGTCGGCGCGCGGGCGGAAGTCGCCATGCCCGCCGGTCTGCGAGAGCGCCCTGCCCGAAGGGAAGATGCGCGGGCCGGGCACCAGGCCGGTCTCGATGGCTTGCGACAGGCCCCAGTCGGCGCCGCCGGCATCGCGTACGGTGGTGAAGCCGCGCTCGAGCATGGCCTTCATGATCGGCATGGCGCGGAACGCCACCAGCACATTGGGCTGCACCGCGTTCAGGCCAAGGTTGGCGAGCGACGCCAGCACGTGCACATGGCAGTCGATCAGGCCGGGCATCACGGTCTTGCCGGCCAGGTCGATCACCTGCGCGCCGGGCGCGTGGACCGGCGTGGCCGACACCTGGGCGATGCGCTCGCCTTCGATCAGCACGTCGTGGCGTTGCAGGAGCGTGCCGTGGGCGGGGTCGAGGACGTTGCCGCCCCTGAGGAGAATCTGTTTCATGCGATGACGCTCGATCTATGCGGGTTGGGTGGCGCGGCTGGCCTGCGCCGTGCGCAGGTAGGCAGGCTCGCGCACGAAGCGCGTGCCGGCGAGGCTGATGGCGGCGGCGAACATCACGTAGAACGCCGGCGCCATGGTGCTGCCGGTGCTGGCGATCAGCCAGGTGATGATGAACGACGCGAAGCCGCCGAAGATGGTGACCGCCAGGTTGTAGGCGACCGAAAGGCCGGTGGACAGCACCTTGGCGGGGAACAGCTCGGAGAACGCAGCGAGGATCGGACCGGTGTAGGCGGCGATCAGCACGCCGAACACGAGCTGGAACACCAGCAGCGAAGCCAGCCCCGGCGCCTGGTTGATATAGACGAACATCGGGTAGGCCAGCAGCAGGATCAGCAGGGCCGAGCCGGACAGCAGCACGCGCCGCCCGATGCGATCGGCCAGCAGGCCGACCAGCGGCGAGCACACCATGATGGCGAGGCCGCCGACCATGCCCGCGACGAAGCCGGTCGACTGCGGCACATGGAGCACTTTGACCGAGTACGTCGGCATGTAGAACAGCAGCACGTAGGTGCAGACCGTCCACAGGATCACCATCGAGAAGCTGGCCGCGGTCTGGCGCGGGTAGTCGCGCAGCACTTCTGCCAGCGGCGAGTCGGACTTGTCGTCGCTGTCGCGGAACGTCGGGGTCTCGTCGAGATGATGGCGGATGTAGTAGCCGACCGGCCCGATCACGATGCCGAGCAGGAAGGGCAGGCGCCAGCCCCAGCTGTTGAGCGCTTCGGTGCTCAGCGCGGAGGTCACAAAGGTGCCCACTGCCGCGCCCAGCAATACGGCGACGCCGATGCTGGCCTGGATCCAGCTCGAGTAGTAGGCGCGCCGCTCGGCGGGTGCGTACTCGGTCAGGAAGGCGGTGGCGCCGCCCATCTCACCGCCGGCGGAGAAGCCCTGCAGCAGCCGCGCCACCACGATCAGCAGCGGCGCGAAGATGCCGATGTGCTCGTAGGTGGGCGCCAGGCCGATCAGTGTGGTGCCCAGCGCCATCAGCAGGATGGTCAGCGACAGCGCGGCCTTGCGGCCCACGCGGTCGGCGTAGACGCCGAGGATGATGCCGCCGACCGGCCGCATGAAGAAGCCCACGCCGAAGGTGGCGACCGCCAGCAGCAGTGACGAGAGGTCGTTGCCGGTGGGGAAGAAGAGCTTCGCGATGATGACGGCGAAGAAGCTGTAGACGGTGAAATCGAACCACTCGAGACCGTTGCCGATCACGGTGGCGACGATGGCGCGGCGGCGTTGCTGGCCGCTGACGATCGGTGGCGCTTCTGGGCGGGCGCTTGCGTGCATCACTTCCTCCTGGTTGTCGGACTGCGCTGTGCGGACCGCGGGATGCCGGGCCGGCGTGGCAGCGCCGCCCGGCGCGGTCGGGAGATACATCGGCGCACGGCAGGTAGAGCCGATGTTAGGAGCAGCGCGGCCGTGCCGGAAACGAATTCTGCGCATGTCGCCATGCGGGCAGCGCATGGCAGGCGGGGACGCTGCGGGGACGCTGCGGGGACGCTGTGGAGATGCTGTGGGGGTGAGACCAGGGCGTGCGGCGGGAGGACGCGGAAGGAAGAGACGGAAGGAAGAGGCGGAAGGATGCGGAGCCGGCGCCGCCGCGGGCGCCGGCTCCACCGCGGGCGAGACTAGCGCTCGCGCTCCCAGGTCTGGGTGCGGCCAAGCAGGCTGATGCCGATGAAGCCGCGCACGTTGAGCTTGTTGCCGTCGTTCGCCAGCGACAGCTTGGTCTTGTAGACCTTGCCATTCTCAGGGTCGAGGATCTCGCCGCCGCCCCATTCGTTGTCGGCGGTCTTGCGCACGCCGGTGATGATGGTCAGGCCGATGATGGGCTGGTCGTGCCGTGCGTCGGTGCACTTGTCGCACACCTTGGACTTGCCCTCCATGTCGACGAAGCTCTTGACCAGCTTGCCGGTGTAGACGCCGTTGCTCTCGGTGATCTCCACCAGGCCGCGCGGCTTGCCAGTGGCATCGTCGATGGTCTTCCACGAGCCGGCTGGCGAGGCCTGGGCCAGCGCCGCGGCGCTACCCAGCAACGCGCCGGCAAGCACGGCAATGCGCGCCGCCATGACGGCGCCGCGTGCGGCGCGGCGGGGGGCAGTAAAGTGCATCGGGTTCTCCTCTGTTCAAGTTGGTGGACGCGCCAGCGTGGCGCGCTCACGCCAATCTACTGGCGAAGCGCGTCAGCCGCAATCCGAGGGGCGCATTTGCGTACGCACCAAAGCAACCCTGGGAGCCGGCCGCAAACCGGCGCCGTTGCTGGAAGAGGGGATATTTTGTCGTGCAGCAAAACCGACCCCTTCACCGCCCCCGAAGCAATCCTCTAGGCGTTCGTTTCAAGTGAGGGCAGGGCGTTGCGCCGTCACGCATCTGCCCGGGCCGCCTGGTGCGCGCCGCTGCGGTTGAACTCCTGCCCGGCATGGCTCGCGTGTCGAAGCGCGGGACTTCGATCAGTGCGCGGTACTTGCGCGCTCGCGCGCAGCGCAACGACATCGCGGGAACGAACGCGGCGTGGCGCGTCGGCGCGAGTCGGACGAAGGCCGGCAAGCAGAGGAAGCGATGAGCGATCGTGCGGCAGCACCGGTGCATCGCCGCGCCCGTCTCGAGAGGGCATTCGTTCTTCGCGGTGTTCGCGACGATGGCGTACGACGATGCGCGACGCACGCTTCGTGCTGCTCGCATCGCGGTGACGATGCGCCGACCGTTGCGTCGACGCATCACTGTTCGCGCTGCTCGCGGGCACGCGCGGTGCGCGTCGAAGCAAGCAGCGCGCGCGCAGCGCCGAAGCGTCGTGGCGAGACGGCGCGCGCAACGTCGCGACGATGCGCGACGCGTCCGCCGGCGATGCTGCGGAACACGCGCGCGCCAACGCGCGACGTTACGCGTCGCGCTTTCCCAGGAAATTTCCGACTTCCCGGAAAGCCTTTATTCATGCGGGTTCCGGTGATCGCGACGAGAGACGGCGAAGGTGTTGCCGCTGCGTGTTGCCCGCAAGCGCGACGATGCGCGCACGGAAAATTCCGAGTCGCGTCGACGATGACTGCGCGCTCGCGCGGCGCTGTTTTTTTTCGCGGCGCCGAGTTCGTGCCAGGCGATTTTCATGTGCGATGGAACGCGTCGAGAGTGCGTCGCGCAGGTGCGAAGTCGAGGAAGGCGAAGCGCAACGCTGACGATGAAGAAGTTGTCATGCGCGTGCGCAAGTTTTTTTGCACTTTTTTCTTAACATCGCCCAACAAACGAATTATGATTCGCCTTGACAAGAGTCTCACTTCATTGCATGGCTGTGGTTGTAGTTGTGATGGTGGTTGGCAAGATCGATGCTGATCGAACGATGATGTTGGACGCGATGCAGAACGATGAGCGCCACCAGATTCGATGCAATGGAACAGGTAGCTCAGGAGCACTAGAACTTTGACGCAGACCAAGCCGTACTGGTTTTCAAAAACGCGTGCAGTCTCCTTTGGCCCAGTAACGGGATGGGCGAACTACCCCCAAACGAATGCCGACCGCGGTGCGCGTGGCTTAGCCCGCATCGCGGCAGTGCCGGCCGATAACTCTTCAATTCATGCTGCGCGCCGATCCGACGGATGGCGCGGGCAGATCGAATATTCCAGGGCGCGGCAAGCGTCAGAAGCCCGGCTGCGGGCTCCGCTTGGCCACTTTCGCACCGCGCGCCGCGGTGCCCCTGCCACCGAATTCATTAGCGTGCGGACGCCGTGTAGCCGCGCGCCGATGAATCGCTCGCTCGATTGGGGTCGCAGCGCTGTATCGCGCCTCGGGTCGGTCGGGTCGCCAACTTAGGTCATTCGATATTCACTCTCTAGTGAAGGAGTTATCCATGGCAACGACTGCAAAGAAGAAACCGGCGGCCAAGAAGGCCGCCAAGCCTGCCGCCAAGAAGGCAGCAGCCCCGGCCAAGAAGGCCGCAGTGAAGAAGGTCGCCGCCAAGAAGGTCGTGGCGAAGAAGGCTGCGCCGGCTGCTAAGAAGGCTGCACCGGCGAAGAAGGCTGCTGCCAAGAAGGTCGTAGCGAAGAAGGCAGCGCCGGCGAAGAAGGCCGCACCGGCCAAGAAAGCCGCCGCCAAGAAGGTCGTAGCGAAGAAGGCCGCACCGGCCAAGAAAGCTGCCGCCAAGAAGGTCGTAGCGAAGAAGGCCGCACCGGCCAAGAAGGTTGCTGCTAAGAAGGCTGCGCCGGCCAAGAAGGCTGCTGCTGCCAAGAAGGCCGCGCCGGCCAAGAAGGCTGCACCGGCCAAGAAGGCTGCTGCCAAGAAGGCCCCGGCCAAGAAGGGTGCTGCCAAGAAGGCTGCGCCTGCCGGCAAGCCTGCCGCGGCCCCTGCCGTTGCACCTGCTGCGGCTGCCAAGACCGCGCTGAACCCGGCCGCGGCATGGCCGTTCCCGACGGGTACCCGTCCGTAAGCGTGCCGTTGTCGACGGCTCTCGCTGGGAATCGCCAAGGCACGCATGGCGTGCCGCACTGACCGGATACTGCGTATCCGGTCCGCAAGACGCTAGTCTTGCCAACCCGCCGATGGTGCAAGCCCGGCGGGTTTTTTCATGGTCGCGCAGCATCGCTGCGGGAGACGGCGCGGGCAAAGAAAAAGGCGCCGTTCCGTGCCGGGAGCGGCGCCTTCGCAAGGCCGGTACGACAATCCTGGGGCCACCGCGGCCAAGGCCGCGCAACGGCGCCGGAAACGTTCCGGGGAGCCCGCTTAGTGGGTCACGCGGGTGGTACCGCCCGAGGACAGCAGGCGCACCCGCTCGCCCGGATGGAAGCCTTCGTCCGCATCCTGCACGATCGCACGCATCTCGCCGTTGTCCAGCCTGACGGTGATCTCCAGGCCACGGCGCTGGCTGATCTTGTTCTCGGCCATGCTGCCCGCGATGCCGCCAAGCACGGCACCCAGTACGCCGGCGGCGACCGAGCCGCCGCCGCCGCCGATGGTGCTGCCGGCGGCGATGCCGCCGATCGCGCCGCCCGCGATGGTGCCGGCGCCGGTCTGGTCACCCTGAATCAGCACTTCACGTATGCTCTCGACCACGCCATAGCGCAGGGTCTGCTCGCGCTGCGCCTGCCCAGGCGTGTAGATGCTGGCGGAGTTCGATTGCGATGCGCAGCCGGCCACCAGCGTGGCGGCGACGGCAAGCGCGAGGGCGCTGGTGCGAATCAGGGTGTGCATAGGATCGATCCCGGAAAAGTGTTACTCGTACCGATAGCCGAAAGCCGCCTCGAAGCGCTGGCCGATTTCGTCGCGCGACAGCTTGTGGTTCTGCGGACCCTGGTGCGCGATCTTGATGGAGCCCATCAGGCTGGCGAGGCGGCCGGTGGTCTCCCAGTCGAAGCCCCGCTCGATGCCGTACAGCAGTCCGCCGCGGAAGGCATCGCCGCAGCCGGTCGGATCGACGACGCGATCCGCTTGCACGGCCGGAATATTGTACTGCTGACCGTTGGCGTGCACGGTGGCGCCCTTCTCGCCGTGGGTGACGATGTAGGCGCGGACCTGCGCGGCAACCTGCTCGCTGGTCCAGCCGGTGCGCGACAGCAGAACCTGGGCTTCGTAGTCATTGACCGTCACGTAGCTGGCGAGTTCAACGAACTGGCGCAGGTCGTCGCCGTTGAACAGGGGCATGGCCTGACCCAGGTCGAAGATGAACGGCACGCCGGCATCGGCGAACTGGCGCGCGTGGTGCAGCATCCCCTCGCGACTGTCGGGGGCGACGATGCCCAGGCCCGGCGGGGTGCCGCCCTTGAGCGCGTCCTGCACGTGCGAGAGCTGCGACTGGCTCATTGCGCCCGGGTGGAAGGCCGTGATCTGGTTGTTGTCCAGGTCGGTGGTGATCATCGCCTGCGCGGTGAAGGTGTCGGGCAGGGTGCGGATGTGCTCGGTGCTGATGCCGAGCGCGCGCAGGTATTGCAGATAGGGCTCGGCATCGGTGCCGACGGTGGCCATGACCACCGGATCGCCGCCCAGCAGCTTGAGCGTGTAGGCGATGTTGCCTGCGCAGCCGCCGTACTCGCGGCGCATGGCCGGGACCAGGAACGACACGTTCAGCATATGGATCTGGTCGGGCAGGATGTGTTCGCGGAAGCGTCCCTCGAACGTCATGATGGTGTCGTAGGCGACGGAGCCACAGATCAGGCTGGACATGCTCTCTCCAAATGCTGGCAAAAATGCGTGATGGCGTACGCCGTCACGATCGCTGGCGGCCGCCGAAAAAAAGGCCACCCATGATACAGGGTGGCCGGGGCCTGCTGGCGGGGCGCTTACTTCAGCGCGGCCAGGGCGGCGTCGTAGTTCGGTTCGTTCTTGATTTCGGACACCAGCTCGCTGTACTTGACGGTGTCGTTCTCGTCCAGCACCACCACCGCGCGCGCGGTGGCGCCGGCCAGCGGGCCGGTCTTGATGTCGACGCCATAGCTGTCCTTGAAGCCGGCGCCGCGCATCAGCGACAGCGTCACCACATTGGCCAGGCCTTCGGCCGTGCAGAAGCGGCCCATGGCGAAGGGCAGGTCGGCCGAGATGGTCAGCACCACCGTGTTGGCCAGGCTGCTGGCGGCCTCGTTGAACTTGCGCGCCGATGCCTGGCACACCGGGGTGTCCAGGCTGGGGACGATGTTGAGCACCTTGCGCTTGCCGGCGAAATCGGCCAGCGCGACGTCCTTCAGGTCCTTGCCGACCAGTGAGAATGCGGGGGCCTTGTCGCCGGCTTGCGGAAACTTGCCGCCGATTTCGATGGCGTTGCCGCCGAGGGTGACGTTGCTCATATGTGCTCCTGTAGCAGAAGGGGGCCGCATGTCGGGGATGCGAGCCGGGGAGGCAAATCGGGGCGCCCGGCACTGGCGGCGGCCCCGGCGGAATTCAGGGGTAGAAGATCAGCACGCGGTAGTTGGCGGCCGCCTGCTGCGTTCGGAATCGTACCCGAACCGGCAGCTCCGTGCCCGCGCGCAAGCCTTGCGTGGCGAAGGCCTTCTGCCCGGGTTCGAGGTAGTCGGCCGGTTGCAGGACCTTGCGCAGCAGGAGCTGGTCCTGCAGGTCGGTCATCACCAGCTCGATGGCGGGCAGCGCCACGGTGGCGCGGCTCTGGTTGCGCATGGTGACGGCGAGCAGGAAGACGTCGGATTCCTCGTCCTGCTTCTGCAGCTGCGAGCTTTCGATGCGCAGGGCGTCGATGTCGCGCCATGGCGCCACCTCGCAGCCGAGCGGCGCGCACAGCGCCTCGAAGGCGGGACGCAGCGCGGGGAACTGCCCCGACAACTGGCTGCGGGCAAGGAAGGCGATCTGCGCCAGCGCTGCCGCCACCAGCACGCCGATCGCCAGCTTCTGCAGCGTGCGCTTGCGCCTGGCGGGGCCGGGATCGCGCTCGCGCGCATGGCGCAGGAAGTCGGGCGCGAACACCGGCACGTCGGGTACATCCTGGCGCGTCCACTGGCGCACGGCCTGCTCACGGGCGATGGCGGCGGGAATCTCGGGAAAGTCGTCCTGCGCCTCCGCGCGCAGGTAGCCGCTCGCGCTCGGGACGGGCGCAGGTGCTTCGTGCGCGGCGGGCGAGGCTTGCCTGGCAGGCGCTGGCCCGGCGTCGTCCTGCCGTGCGAGAGCCGGCTCGGCGGGCCTCTGCGTGTCGGCGCTGTCCGTGATGTCCGCGGTGTGCGTGGCATCGTCGATGCTGGCTTCCAGGGGCGGCAGCTGCGGCAATTGCGCGGCGACGTCAGGGCTGACCTCGGGCGCGACCTCGGGGCCGACTTCGGGGGTGGCTTCCAGAACGCTGTGCGCGGCAGCCTGCGCCTCGCTTGCGATGTCTTCGGCCGACGCCAGGGATCCGGGGGCGACAGCGGCATCCGGTGCCTGGGCCATTGCCCATGCTCCGGATGCCGCGGGAGGCAGATCGTCCGACAGCGTGCGGGGATCCAGTGCGGGCCAGGGCGTCGCTGCCTCCTGGGCGAGGATTGCCTCGGCAGCGGCTTCGTCGACGTGCGGCTCCGCGGTGGACTGGCTGCTGGCGGTCTCGGTGGTCTCGGTGGTATCGGTGGTTTCAGTGGTCTCGGCGGTACCTGCTGTACCGGCGGCACCGGCCGCATTGACGGTATCGGCGACGTCCTTGACCGCGTCAGCCTCGCCAGGGGTCGCGGGCATGCTGTCGGTGCCGGCGCGCTCGAGGCTTTCGGCATTTTCAGCGCTTTCTGCCACTTCGGCCTGCCCGGCGATCTCCGCGGGCATGGCGTGATCGTCGTAGGCAGCCTGTTCGAGAGGCTGGCCCGGTTCGTCCTCGATCACGCCAGGAACGAAGACTGCGGAGGGCGCATCGTCTTCGGCGCTGGCCGCGCTGGCTTCGCTTGCGGCCTGCCGCCTGGCCATCCCGGCGGCTTCCGCGGCCTGGTCGGCTTCGGCCTGTGTCTGGTACAGCATGATGGTGGGCGCATCGAGCGCCGGCACGTCATAGCCTGGGTCGAAGGGCGGGACGAAGGGCGAGGCGGGGGCGGGCGCGGCGGGAAGCTCGCCGTGCGCGTCGCCCGCTTTCGCCTCTGCTTCGGGATGCGCCGGAGCATGCGCCCGCTTGCGCGGGGCGCGCGGCGCACGCGCATGCGCATGCGCGGCCTCGTGCGGGCTTTCATGGGCGCCCTGGTGATCGTCCTGATGGCCGTCCTGATGGCCATCCTCATGGGTGCTGTCGTGGGCGCCGTCGCGGGCATCCTCGAACGTCTTTTCGTGCGGTGTGCGCGGGGCCCGGCGGCGCGCGCCGGCGTGCGCAGGGGGAGATGCCGGCGCCACTGCTTCCTGGCTGGCTTCCTGCGCGGGTTCCTGCGGAGCGATGGCGACGGGGCTTGGCTCGGGACTTGGCTCGGGACTGGGGACCGCCTCAGGCGCCGGCAGCTCGATCAGGTGTTCGCGCGCATCGAAGACAGTGTCGCACTGGCCGCAGCGCACCAGCCCCTGGCGCAGGCGCAGCTGGTCTGCTACCAGCCGGAAAGCGGTGCGGCAAGCCGGACAACGCGTGACGAGCTTGGCTGCGGCCATCGGCGGCGCTCAGTGCTTGACGCCGGGGCCTTCGCCGCGGGTGCCGTGCAGGCACACCCAGCCCTCCTCGCTGCGCCAGACCGACATGGCGAGCCAGGGCGCATAGGCGGCGGCGACTTCGTCGGCCTGGCGCTCCAGCACGCCGGACAGCACCAGGCGTCCGCCCGGGCGGACCCGCGCGCTCAGCATGGCGGCCATCAGCTTGAGCGGATTGGACAGGATATTGGCCACCACCAGGTCATAGCTGGCGTCGGAGACGCTCTCCGGCAGCGCGAAGGCGGCTTCCACGCGGTTGCGCTGCGCGTTGTGGCGCGAGGCTTCCACCGCGTTGGGGTCGATATCGATGCCGAGCGTGTCGCCCGCGCCCAGCTTCTTCGCCACGATGGCGAGGATGCCGGAGCCGCAGCCGTAGTCGAGCACCGACTCGCCGGACTTGATGTTCTGTTCCAGCCACTGCATGCACAGTCGCGTGGTGGGATGGCTGCCGGTGCCGAAGGCCAGGCCCGGATCGAGCTCCAGCACCACTGCGTCGGGTTCCGGCGCTTCATGCCAGGATGGCACCACCCAGATGCGCTCGCCGATGCGGATGGGCGTGAACTGGGATTGCGTCAGGCGCACCCAGTCCTGGTCCTCGACCGGGCGCAACTCGTAGGGGGGCACCTCACCGGCGCCTAGCGCGTTGGCGGCGGCGGCCACCACCAGCGCGGGATCGGTGACGTCGTCGAACAGCGCCACCACGCGCGAGCGGTTCCATGCCAGGCGGGTGGGTTCCAGCCCGGGCTCGCCGAACAGCGGCTGCTCGTCGGGCGTGTCGGCATCGGCGTCTTCCACCGAGACCGACAGCGCGCCGAGGTCGAACAGCGCGTCAGACCAGGCTTCGGCCTGGTCTTGTGCGATTTCGATCACACATTCCTGAAATGCCACAGGCGATCCTTGTCGATCCGTTGTTGCTTGGCTGCGCCGGGCTTCAGATCTTGCCGCCCTTGGCCACGTTCTTCTGGGCCAGGCGGTGCTCGAGATAGTGGATGCTGGTGCCGCCTTCGACGAAGTTGGCATCGAGCATCAGCTCGCGGTGCAGCGGTACGTTGGTCTGGATGCCGTCCACCACCATTTCCGACAGCGCGATCCGCATGCGGGCGATGGCCTGCTCGCGGGTGGCGCCGTAGGTGATGATCTTGCCGATCATCGAATCATAGTTGGGCGGCACGAAGTAGCCATCATACGCGTGCGAGTCCACCCGCACGCCGGGGCCGCCCGGCATGTGCCAGGCGGTGATGCGGCCCGGCGACGGAGTGAACTTGAACGGATCCTCGGCGTTGATGCGGCATTCGATGGCGTGGCCGCGCAGTTGCACGTCCTTCTGGCGCCAGCGCAGCTTCTCGCCGAAGGCGATGCGGATCTGCTCCTGCACGATGTCGATGCCGGTGATCATCTCCGTGACCGGGTGCTCGACCTGCACGCGCGTGTTCATCTCGATGAAGTAGAACTCGCCGTTCTCGTACAGGAACTCGAAGGTGCCGGCGCCGCGGTAGCCGATTTTCTTGCAGGCCTCGGCGCAGCGGTCGCCGATGCGCTCGATCAGGCGGCGCGGGATGTGGGGTGCCGGCGCCTCCTCGATGACCTTCTGGTGGCGGCGCTGCATGGAGCAGTCGCGCTCGCCCAGCCAGATCGCCTGGCGGTGCTGGTCGGCCAGGATCTGGATCTCGACGTGGCGGGGGTTCTCCAGGAATTTCTCCATGTAGACCTCCGGGTTGCCGAAGGCACGGCCGGCTTCCTCGCGCGTCATGTTGACCGCGTTGACCAGGGCCGCCTCGGTGTGCACCACGCGCATGCCGCGTCCGCCGCCACCGCCAGCCGCCTTGATGATGACCGGATAGCCGACGCTGCGGGCAGTCGCCAGGATTTCCTTCGGGTCTTCCGGCAGCGCGCCTTCGGAGCCCGGCACGCAGGGCACGCCGGACTTGATCATGGCTTGCTTGGCCGAGACCTTGTCGCCCATCAGGCGGATGTTCTCGGAGCTCGGGCCGATGAAGACGAAGCCGGATTTTTCCACGCGCTCGGCGAAGTCGGCGTTTTCCGACAGGAAGCCGTAGCCCGGATGGATGGCTTGCGAGTCAGTCACCTCGGCGGCCGAGATGATGGCCGGCATGTTGAGGTAGGACAACGGCGAAGG
Source organism: Cupriavidus sp. 05T41 (assembly GCF_056396525.1). Classification (NCBI taxonomy): domain Bacteria; kingdom Pseudomonadati; phylum Pseudomonadota; class Betaproteobacteria; order Burkholderiales; family Burkholderiaceae; genus Cupriavidus; species Cupriavidus sp. 05T41. The sequence goes on along the minus strand of NZ_JBFTLQ010000023.1, from coordinate 40,619 downwards.
CGCCGGGCCGATGCACACGGCTTCGTCGGCCAGCTTGACGTATTTGGCTTCCTTGTCGGCTTCCGAATACACCACGACGGTCTTGATGCCGAGTTCGCGGCAGGCGCGCTGGATGCGAAGGGCGATTTCACCGCGGTTCGCGATCAGAATTTTTTCAAACATAGTCACTCTCTGCGAGGAGAAGGGCAGTCCCACCGCTGCGGATCGTGGCGCCCCCGGCGGCGCGGCCGGTATGGGGGCGGGGGAACTGGCACCGGGACGAGATGCGTCCGGTTCGCCTGCGCCGGCGCGGCCGTTCCGGAATCTCCGGCGCAGGCTGCGGGCGGCGCGGCATGCCGATCAGTATCAGCCGATGATGAAGAGCGGCTGGCCGTATTCGACCGCCTGGCCGTTCTCGACCAGGATTTCCTTGATCACGCCGGCCTTGTCCGATTCGATTTCGTTGAGCAGTTTCATCGCTTCGATGATGCAGACCGTCTGGCCTTCCTTGACGGTGTCGCCCACGTTGACGAAGGCGGCGGCGCCCGGCGACGGCGCCCGGTAGAAGGTGCCGACCATCGGCGAGGTCACGACATGGCCGGACGGCAGTTGTGGCGAAGCGGGCTCGGCGCTGGCGACTGCGGCGGGCGCGGCGGCCGCGGGCGGCAGTGCCTGCATCGGCTGCATGGCCATCGGCGCGGCGATCACCTGGGGCGGTGCCTTGACGATGCGCACCTTGCCTTCGCCTTCGGTGACTTCCAGCTCGGAGATGCCGGACTCGGCCACCAGGTCGATCAGCGTCTTCAGCTTGCGCAGGTCCATCTTCTATCCTCCTGAATCGGGTTGTCCGGCGCGCGCCGCTGTGGCGGCCGCATCCGGGTAAATTTCATGCTTTCATGCGTCCGGCAACCTGCTTGCGTGCACCGCGGTCAGCGGGGCCGGGCAGCGCCAGGGCGCGGTCATCGTCTACGAAATCGAAATCAGCCGGCGGGCTCAGGCCTTGGGCGGCGCCTGTTCAGGCTCCTGCCCGAGGACATAGTCCAGCGCCAGCAGGTAGCCTTGCCAGCCAAGTCCGCAGATCACTCCCACCGCGATATCGGAGAAGAAGGAGTGATGACGGAAGTTCTCGCGGCGATGCACGTTCGACAAATGGACTTCCACGAACGGAATCGCCACCCCGGCCAGCGCGTCGCGCAAGGCTACGCTGGTATGCGTATAGGCGGCCGGGTTGATGATGATGAAGTCGACTCCCTCGTCGCGTGCCGCGTGGATGCGATCCACCAGCGCGCCCTCATGGTTGGACTGGAACGTTGCCAGGGCGAGGCCGGTTTCCCGTGCACGTTGCGCCAGGGCCAGGTCGATGTCGACGAGCTTCGTATGCCCATAGGTTTCCGGCTCGCGCGTACCCAGCAGATTCAGGTTGGGCCCGTGCAGGACCAGCACCTTGCGGTAGCGGGCGGAGCGGCGTTCTGGAGGCGTATCGATCACGGCGGCTCGACCATTTCAACGAAATTGCGCGGAGATTACCGTAGCTTAGAGTGATTTGTCTAGCAGCGCAGACATAGGAAAGCCCGCATGCGGCGCGCTCCCTGAGCATTCTGGCGACGCAGCCGGTACTTTTCACTGCGATGGGCGAATTTCACTCAAATTGCGGGACGATTGATGAAGGTTAGTTTAAATTCACCGCAAATCAAGGATCTTGCCACTATCCGCGCGGCAGGGCGGCGCGCAGCTCATCGGTGGAAACCCTACCCATTTTTCGGTAGGTGACAGTGCCGTCCGGCGCGATCACGACCGTATAGGGCAGGCCGCCGGCCGCGTTGCCGAAGTTTCGCGACAGCTCCGTGCCAGCAAAGCCGGCGACCGCGAGCGGGTACGCAACCGGCACTTTCTTGATGAACTGCTGGATATTGCTGGCAGAATCGATGCCGATGCCGACAAATTCCACCTTGGGGCCCGACACCTCCTTATAGAGCGCGGTCAGGTCCGGCATTTCCTCCACGCAGGGCCCGCACCAGGGTGCCCAGAAATTCACCACCACCGTCTTGCCGCGGAAATCGGCCAGGCTGAGCTTGCCCCCCTGTGGGTCGGGTAGTTCGGTGCGCAGGAACGTCTCCACCGCGGCATCGGACGCAGGCTTGGGCGAGAACACGTAGTGGCTGGCAAGGGCACCGGCCACTGCCGCGGCGACGGCGACGAGCCAGATCCAGAGGCGGCTGCGGCGAACGGGTTGGCTGGAAGAGGTCATGGCAATGGGTGGCGGGTGGCGTCGGAGGTCGGTGAAGTCGTGTGGGCCGGAAGCGAGGCGACGGCCCTCTCTCTATCTATATGACTGGACGATGGCTGTGACGATAGCGGGACCAGCCTGGCGGCCCGGCCAGGGCGTCAGGCGGCGGCGGGCGTGTCCGGCATGTCCGGCACGCTGGCTGCCAGCGCCTGCACCGCGGCCAGGTCGGCTCGGGCCACGCGGCCACCGGCATCGGCCCTTACCGCGCCGCGTTCGTCGTCCGCATCATACAGGGCGATATGAATGCCGACCGGCTGGCCCAGTTCCGCACGGATCTCGCCGGCCAGCACGCGCGCTTCGCGCTGCGCCGGCCACTGGCCTTTCCACAGGAAGCTGAGCGTCTCGACCTCGCCGCGGCCGGCAAAGTGACGCGTTTCGCTGGTATCGAAATCGACACCCGCGTTCAGCAGGTGCAGGGTTAGGTCCTTGGGGCTGTCGCAAAAGCACTGCAGGTACACGTCCGAGTGCTCGGTGGCGGTGCCGTTGAGCACCGCGCCGGCCAGATAGGGCCGGAAGGCGGCCAGGTCGCGCATGGCCAGCAGCGCCAGGCGCCGCAGCAAGGCCAGGATGCGCGGCTGGCTCTCGCCATGGAACAAGGCCTGGTACGCGCGCACTTCCGCCTCCACCATCTCGTTGTCCGGCAGCCACTCGCCCGCCACGCGCACGTCACCCAGCAACTGGCGGGCAGCCTTGCGCTTGGCTGAGGCGTAGTCGGCGCCGTCTTCCGCGATCATGCGGGCGGCGGCCTGGGCGATCTCCTCGCGCAGGCGGATGGGGTCGAGGCTGGGGCGGCGGGACATGGGGGGATCATACCGGAGGGAGTGGCCTGGACTTTTAGAGTTTTTGCCTCTGCAAGGGTTCTGTCCAGGCTGACAAAAGTCAAAGACCGTCGCCCCGGCGGCCAGGCGCGGGGGTGGCCCGCCATACCCCTCAGGTACAATTCGTCTCCATCCCGTAGCAACAGGGGCCAGGCCGCCCAGGCCCGCCCCGAGACCCAAATTCCCATGCATATTCACATCCTCGGCATCTGTGGCACGTTCATGGGCGGCCTGGCCGTGCTGGCCAGGCAGGCTGGCCATCGCGTGACCGGTTGCGACGCCAATGTCTATCCCCCGATGAGCACCCAGCTCGAGGCGCAGGGCATCGACCTGATCGAGGGGTTCGATCCGGGGCAGCTGTCGCTGGCGCCGGACCTGTTCGTGATCGGCAACGTGGTGTCGCGCGGCAATCCGTTGATGGAGGCCATCCTCAACTGCAACCTGCCCTATGTCTCGGGCCCGCAGTGGCTCGGCGAGCATGTGCTGCGTGGCAAGTGGACGCTGGCGGTGGCGGGCACGCACGGCAAGACCACCACCACTTCGATGCTGGCCTGGATACTGGAAGACGCGGGCTACCAGCCCGGTTTCCTGGTCGGCGGGGTGCCGCAGAATTTCGGCGTGTCGGCCCGGGTGACGGAATCGGACTTCTTCGTGATCGAGGCCGATGAATATGACACGGCGTTCTTCGACAAGCGCAGCAAGTTCGTCCACTACCGTCCGCGCACGGCCATCCTGAACAATCTCGAATACGATCACGCTGACATCTTCCCGGATCTTGCAGCGATCGAGACCCAGTTCCATCATCTCGTGCGCACCGTGCCCGAGCAGGGCCGGCTTATCGTGAATGGCCTGGAGGAAAGCCTGGCGCGCGTGCTCGAGCGCGGCTGCTGGAGCGAGACAGAACAGTTCGGCCTGGGCGACTGGCGCGCGGGCGAACCGGCCGAAGCCGCCTTGGGGCCCCAGAGCCAGGACCGCTTCGACGTGTGGTTCGGCGATGCCTTGCAGGGCCGGGTCGAATGGGCGCTGCAGGGCATCCACAACCGCATGAACGCGCTGGCCGCGATCGCCGCGGCGCGCCACGTGGGCGTGCCCCCCGCGCAGGCCATTGACTCGCTGTCGCGCTTCGCCAATGTGAAGCGCCGCATGGAAGTGCGCGGCGTGGTCGGCGGCATCACGGTCTATGACGACTTCGCCCATCACCCGACCGCCATCCAGACCACGCTGGAGGGCCTGCGCAAGCGCGTCGGCGACGCGCGCATCCTGGCGGTGCTCGAACCGCGTTCCAACACCATGAAGCTGGGCGTGATGAAGGCCCAGTTGCCCGCCAGCCTGGAGGCGGCCGACCTGGTGTTCGGCTACGGCGCGGCCAGCGGCAAGGACGCGCTCGGCTGGGACCTGGCCGATTCGCTGGCACCGCTTGGCGAACGCGCCGCTGCCTTCAGCGACCTGCCTGCGCTGGTGCAGGCGGTGCGCGCCGTCGCGCGCCCGGGCGACCACGTGCTGGTAATGAGCAACGGCGGCTTCGGCGGCGTGCACCAGAAGCTGCTGGACGCCTTCGCCGCCGGCGCAGCGGCCTGAGCGGGGCACGGCATGTTGCTGTACCTGCACGGTTTCCGTTCCTCGCCGCAATCGTTCAAGGCGCGTATGGTCCAGGAGCGCATGCGCGCATGGGGCGTGGGGCGCTACTACGCCTGTCCGGTCCTGAACGTGTCGCCGGCCGCGGCCATCGCCCAGGCCGAGGCCGCTATCGCGGCTTCGCAGGCGGGCGGCGCCCAGCCCCTCACCATCATCGGTTCCTCGCTCGGCGGCTTCTACGCGCGCTGGCTGGCCGAGCGCCACGGCTGCCGCGCGGTGCTGCTCAATCCCGCCACGCATCCGTGGACCGACCTGGAGCATTACCTGGGCGACCAGCCGCTGTGGCACGGCGGCGGCTCGGTGCGGGTGGAGCGCCATCACCTGGACGAACTGCTGGCGCTGCGGGTGGAGCCGGTCACCCGGCCCGAACGCTATTTCCTGCTGGCTGCCACCGGCGACGAAGTGCTGGATTACCGCGAGATGCTGGCCGCCTTTCCCGGCGCGCGCACACGCGTGATCGAGGGCAGCGACCATGGCATCAGCGAATTCGCCGACTACGTCGATGAAGTGCTGGCTTTCTGCGGCTATGGACCGGCCGGCCTGATCGAACCGGAGCCGCTGGCATGAGCGCAGCATGAACGCGGCGCAAGTGCGCCGCTGCGCGTGGCATGCCCATTTGCCCGAAGATCCCGCCATCGACGCCAATCTGCGGCGCTGGGTATGCGCTGAGGGCTCGCTGACGGCCAGGCTGGTGGCCGCCTCGGACCGTTTCCGCGTGCGCCGCCTGGCGCAGCACATGGAGCTGGCCCTGCCCGATGAATGGCAGGCCCTGGGCCTGCCGGCGCAGCGCCGCGCGCTGGCGCGCGAGGTGCTGCTGCTGTGCGACGGCACGCCCGCCATCTTTGCCCACACCGTGGTGAAAGCCGAGCATGCCCGGCGCGACTGGCCCTTCCTGCGCGGCCTGGGCGAACGCCCGCTGGGCGGGGCGCTGTTCGTCGACCCGCGCGTGCGGCGCGAGCCGTTCGCCTTCGCGCGCCTGCGGGCGCATCACCCGCTGCGGCTGCGGCTGCAGCAGGCGGTGCCCGCCATGCGCGAGCTGGATCCCGGCGCGGCGCTGCCGGCGCGGCGCTCGGTGTTCCGGCGCGGCGGCGGCGTCATGCTGGTGACCGAGGTCTTCCTGCCGGACCTGCTGGCGCGCCGCGCGCCGGAGCTTGCCGGCAAGCGGTGAAACAGTCATCGTAGCAAGAACGCCAGCAAGAACGCCAAAAAGAACATCAACAAGAGCATCAACAAAAACGCAAACAAGAACGCAAACAAGAAGAAGAGACCGACATCATGAAATTGCAGGGACGAGTTGCCATCATTACCGGCGCGGCTGCCGGCATCGGCTTTGCCACCGCGCAGCGTTTCGCCGCCGAAGGCGCGATCGTGGTGCTGTGCGACGTGCAGGAAGAGCGCGTGCGCGCCGCGGCCGCGACACTGGCCGCTTCCGGTGCCGACGCGATGGCATGCAAGGTGGACGTGACGCGCCGTGACGAGGTGGATGCCGCGGTCGCCGCCACGCTGGCCAGGCATGGCCGCATCGACATCCTGGTCAACAACGCGGGCATCACCAAGGATGCGCGCCTGACCAAGATGAGCGAAGCCCAGTTCGACTCGGTCATCGACGTCAACCTCAAGGGCGTATTCAATTGCGCGCAGGCGGTGGCGGACATCATGACCGAGCAAGGGCGCGGTGTGATTCTCAATGCATCCAGCGTGGTCGGTCTCTATGGCAACTTCGGCCAGACCAACTATGCCGCCAGCAAGTTCGGCGTGATCGGCTTTACCAAGACCTGGGCGCGCGAGCTGGGTCCCAAGGGCGTGCGCGTGAACGCGGTGTGCCCGGGCTTCGTGTCCACCGAGATCCTGCAGACGGTGCCGGAGAAGGTGCTGGAGGGCATGAAGTCGTCGTGCTGGCTGCGCCGCCTGGCCGAGCCGGCCGAGATCGCCAGCATCTACACGTTCCTGGCCAGCGACGACGCCAGCTACGTCAACGGTGTGGCGATCGAGGCCAGCGGCGGCATGTCGCTGTAAGGTCCGGGCGTTGCTTTGTCCCGCGCCGGGCTTGTGCACGGCGCGGTGCGGTATCATCTGAGGTCCGGTCGCCGCCTCGCCTGAAGGCGGCCTCGCATCATTTCTCTCCCCGGGCCGTTCCCGAGAGGCGTCACTTAGCGCCAGGGCGCGCTGGTTCGCCAGGGCGGCTCCCGGCATTTCTGAAAGTACCGATCCATGCAGTTGCTGTTCGAAGAAGGCGGCGAGATTCGCGCCGGCACCGTGCTGACCCAGCAGGGCGAGGCTTACCAGGTGGAGTTGCCCGCGGGCAAGCGCACCAAGGTGAAGTCGCGCGATGTGCTGTTGCAGTTTGCGCAGCCCTCGGCGATCGAGCTGGTGCGCCAGACCGCCGAGCTGGTCGGCGAGATCGACCTGGATTTCCTCTGGGAATGCGCGTCGGACGAAGAATTCGGCTTTGCCGACCTGGCCGCCGAGTATTTCGGCGCGGGTGCCGGCGTGGTGCAGCAGGCCGCACTGGCGCAGGCACTGCACGGCAATCCGGTCTATTTCCGCCGCAAGGGACGGGGGCGCTACCAGCGCGCGCCGGAAGACCAGCTCAAGGCGGCCCTGGCCGCGCTCGAGCGCAAGAAGCAGCAGGCCCTGGTCCAGGCCGAGTACGAAACCCAGCTCAAGGCCCTGACCCTGCCCGACGCCTTCCGCGGCAAAGCGCTGCAACTGCTGTTCAAGCCCGACAAGAACAGCCTCGAGTACAAGGCGATGGACGCTGCCTGCACGGCGCTCGGCATGTCGCCGATGCGGCTGATGGTGGCGGTGGGCGGCATCGCCAGCCCGCGCGCGCTGCACGAGGCCAAGTTCCTCTCGGAATGCTTCCCCAAGGGCACCGGCTTCCCCGACGTGGTCGTGCCGGAACCCGCCGGCGAGCTGCCGCGCGCCGACGTGCAGGCGTTCTCGATCGACGACGTCACCACCACCGAGATCGACGATGCGCTGTCGGTCACGCCGCTGGACGGCGGCAAGATCCGCGTCGGCATCCACATCGCCGCGCCGGGCCTGGGTATCCGCCGTGGCGAGCCGCTTGACGCGGTGGCGCGCCAGCGCCTGTCCACGGTCTACTTCCCCGGCGACAAGATCACCATGCTGCCCGACGCGGTGGTGGAGCGCTACACGCTGCAGGAAGGGCGCGAATGCCCGGCGTTGTCGCTTTACGTGGACTACGACCCGGCCCTGCAGATGATCCTCGGCAGCCAGACCCGCGCCGAGATGGTCATGATCGCGGCCAACCTGCGCCACAACCTGCTGGAAGACGTGGTGACCGAGGCCGCGCTGACCGACGGCACCGGCGACTACGCGTTCCGCGCCGAGCTGGCCCAGCTCTGGCATTTCTCCGGCTGGCTGCACGACGAGCGCCAGAAGGCGCGCCTGGCCAGCGGCCTGCGCCCGGAATCGCACAATCGCGCGGACTACAACTTCTACCTCGACGATCTGCCCGACGGCGGCGAGCGTGTGCGCATCGAGCAGCGCCGGCGCGGCTCGCCGCTGGACAAGATCGTGGCCGAGCTGATGATCCTGGCCAACAGCACCTGGGGCAAGCTGCTTGCCGACCACGGCGTGCCGGGCATCTACCGCACGCAGAAGGCCTGGGGCATGCACCGCACGCGCATGCAGACGTATCCGGCCCCGCACGAAGGCCTGGGCGTGGCGCAATATGCCTGGAGCACCTCGCCGCTGCGCCGCTATGTCGACCTGGTCAACCAGTGGCAGATCCTGGCGGTGGCCCAGCACGGCGTCACGGCCAAGCTGGTGGCGCCGTTCAAGCCCAAGGACGCTGACCTGCTGGCGGCCGTGGCCGACTTCGAAGGCACTTATGCGGCCTATGCCGACCACCAGTCCACCATGGAACGCTACTGGTGCCTGCGCTGGCTGGGCCAGGAAAAGCGCGAGCGCCTGATGGCCTCGGTGCTCAAGGAAGGCGCGGTGCGCTTTACCGAGATCCCGCTGGTTACGCGGGTGCCGGAGCTGGTCCAGGCTTCGCGCGGCACCCAGGTGCTGCTGGAGATCGGCGCCACCGACGAGATCTCACTCGAGGTATCGTGCCGCGTGCTGGAGGTGTTCGCCGGCGAAGGCGAACTGCCCTCGGAGGAGCTGGAAGGCGATGACGAGGCTGCCGAGGTGTCCGCTGAGGCAGCCGCCGAAGCCGCTGCCGAGGAGGCCGCGGAAGCGGCGGCCGAGGGCGCCGGCGACGCCGCCGCCCGGTCTGCCGATCAGGCCGGCCCGGATGGTCCGGATGGTCCGGAAGACCTGGCAAGCGCCGCCGACGGCGCTTCGTCGGGCGCGCGCGACACCGGCACCGGCGAGGCCGGCTGAGTCCCTCGGAAAAAACGGGGCGCTCCCTTACAATCGCAGTCTGAACCGGGGCTGGTCCGAGAGGACCCCTGCCCCGGCCCGGTTCCGCCTTCCCGACGCCCCATTCCAACCACGCCAGCCATCGTGAAAGCCGTCTTTTCTCCCCGCCAGTGGTGGAACGCCAGCAGCACGATGAGCAAGGCGCTGGCCGTTTCGGTGCTGGCCCATGTCCTGCTGCTGACCGTGCGCGTGGTGGCTCCCGAGGCCTTCGAGATCAAGCGCACCGATGCCGCGCTCGACGTGGTGCTGGTCAACTCCAAATCCGCACAGCGCCCGCAGAACCCGACCGTGCTGGCCCAGGCCAATCTCGACGGCGGCGGCGAGCAGGACCAGCAGCGCGCCACCACGCCGCTGCCGGCCCAGACCAACACCAAGGACGGTGACCTGGTGCGCCAGATGCAGCGCCGCGTGGACCAGCTCGAGCAGGAGCAGCAGCGCCTGCTGACGCAGGCGCGCGAGGCCGCGCCCGCGGTCCACAGCCAGCCGCTCAAGCCCGGCCAGCAGCGCACCGAGACGCCGCTGCGCGGCCAGGACGAGCGTACCTCGCTCGACGAGATGGCCAAGCTCGAGGCCGAGATCGGGCGCAACCTCGAACAATACGCCAAGCGGCCCAAGCGTTACCAGCTCACCGCCACCAGCGCGCAGGAGGTGGAATACGCGCAGTACTACGACCGCCTGCGCCAGAGGATCGAGGCGCGCGGCACCACCGATTTTCCCCAGCGCAACGGCAAGCCGCTGTACGGCCAGCTGATCCTGGTGATCAACGTCAACCGCCAGGGCAGGCTCGGCTACAACCGCGATGGCTACAACATCGAATCGATCGACGTGGCCAAGAGCTCGGGCGACCCGGCATTGGACCGCCAGGCCGTGGCCATCGTGCGCGCGGCCGCGCCGTTCGGCTCCTTCACCCCGCAGATGCAGGCGCGGCAAGATATTCTCGAAGTGATCTCTACCTTCAAGTTTTCGCGCAACGGCCTGGACATCCGCCTACAGGCCAGATGACGCAAGATGATGTCTACAGAAAACACGCAGATCCCCGCTGATACCGACCGCTATGTGGTGGTTGGCAATCCCATCGCGCACAGCCGTTCGCCGGCCATCCACGCCGCGTTCGCGCAGCAGACCGGCGAGGCCATCTCCTACGAGCGCCTGCTGGCGCCGCTGGACGGCTTTGCCGACACCGTGCGCGCGTTCTTCGCCGGCGGCGGCCACGGCCTGAACGTGACGGTGCCGTTCAAGCTCGAGGCCTACGACCTGGCCGACCGTCTCACGCCGCGCGCGGAGAGCGCCGGCGCGGTCAACACCATGTGGATCGAGGATGGCCTGATCCACGGCGACAACACCGACGGCGTCGGCCTCACGCGTGACATCGAGATCAATCTCGACACGCTGCTCGAAGGCCGCCGCATCCTGCTTCTGGGCGCCGGCGGCGCGGCCATGGGCGCCATGCTGCCGCTGGTGATGTGCCGGCCGGACCGGATCGTGGTGGCCAACCGCACGCCGGAGCGCGCCAGCTTTATCCTCGAAGACGTGGCGCAGCAGGCCGACGAATACGGCGTGGAACTGTGGGGCGGCGGCTTCGACGCGCTGGCCGCGCTGACGGGCGACGACGCCTGCGACGTGGTCATCAACGCCACCAGCAGCAGCCTGCAGGGCGAATTGCCGCCGGTGCCGGCGGAACTGCTGGGCAAGGATGTGCTGGCCTACGACATGATGTACGGCGCCGAGCCCACCGTATTCCTGAAGTTCGCCGCGCAAAGCGGCGCGCGCACCAGCGACGGGCTGGGCATGCTGGTCGAGCAGGCCGCCGAGGCCTTCTACAACTGGCGCGGCGTGCGACCCGCCACTGCGCCCGTGCTGGCGAAGCTGCGCGCGGAGCTGCAGGCCGAAGCGGCACGCTGAGCGCAGCAGGCTGCCGCCCGCAACCACCATGGCAGAGCTCAGGCGCACCGCCCGCTCCAGCGCCGCGCCGCGCAGCGGTGGCTTCAATCCACTGCGCTGGCTGGCCTACCTGATCGGTATCCTGGTGGCCGGCGTGCTGGCCATGCAGGTCTATTTCTTCCTGCAGATCGCGGCCTGGCAGTACGTCGATCCGTCTGCCACCTCGTTCATGCGGGCCGAACGCTGGCGCCTGTGCGGCTTCAACTTCTGGAGCTGCCAGGTGGACCGGCGCTGGGTCGGCTACGACGAGATCTCGCGCAACCTCAAGCGCGCGGTGATCGCCAGCGAGGACGCCGACTTCGTCAACCATCCCGGCTACGAACTCGACGCCATGCTCGATGCCTGGGAGCGCAACAAGAAGCGCGGGCATATCGTGCGGGGCGGGTCCACCATCACCCAGCAGCTGGCCAAGAATCTCTTTCTCTCGTCCGAGCAGCACTACCTGCGCAAGGGGCAGGAGCTGGCCATTACCTGGATGCTGGAATTCTGGCTGGACAAGCAGCGCATCTTCGAGATCTACCTGAACTCGGTGGAGTGGGGCGAGGGCGTATTCGGCGCCGAGGCCGCCGCCCAGCACTACTTCAAGACCAGCGCGGCGAAGCTCAACGTGGGCCAGGCGGCGCGCCTGGCCGCCGCGCTGCCGGCGCCGAAGTGCTTCGACAAGAAGCAGTACTGCGCCAATGTGCGGGTCAACTTCAAGGTCAAGGCCAACATCATCGCGCGCCGCATGGGCGCGGCCACGCTGCCGGACTGAGCGTCCCTTCACGCCGGGCGCGGTCTTTCAGAGGCGTGATCGGAATGAAGCGAAGCGGTCCTGGCCAGGCGCGCGGCCGCACACAGTGCAAACCGGCACGGCAAGGCCGCGCAACGACGCCAGGATCTGTTCGATTGCGCCGTTCAGCTGAGCCAGCCCTTGCGGCGGAAGTAGATCAGCGGCACCGCCGCCGACACCGCCATCAGCGCGATCGCCCACGGATAGCCGGCGACCCAGTCCAGCTCCGGCATCAGCTTGAAGTTCATGCCGTAGATGCTGGCGATCAGCGTGGGCGGCATCAGCGCGACCGACACCACCGAGAACAGCTTGATGATCTTGTTCTGGTTGATGTTGATGAAACCGACCGTGGCATCCATCAGGAAGTTGATCTTGTCGAACAGGAACGCGGTGTGGTTCTCGATCGAGTCGATATCGCGCAGGATCTGGCGCGCTTCGTCCTGCTGCTCGGCCGACAGCAGCTGGCTGCGCATCAGGAAGGAGACCGCGCGGCGCGTGTCCATGACGTTGCGGCGGATGCGGCCGTTCAGGTCTTCCTCGCGGGCGATGGTTTCCAGCACGTCGGCCGCGGCGGCGTCGGTCACGTTCTCGGCCAGCACGCGCTTGCTGGCTTCCTCGAGCCGCTCGTAGACTTCCTCGATGGAGTCGGCCGAATATTCCGCGTCGGTGGCGTACAGATCCATCAGCACGTCCTTGGCGTTGCGCACCGAGCCCGGACGCATGCGCGCGCGCAGGCGCACCAGCCGGAACACCGGCAGGTCTTCGTCGTGGATGGAGAACAGCACGTCGCGCGTGAGCACGAAGGCCACGCGCACGTTGCGCGAGATGTCTTCCTCGTCGAGCAGGAAGTCGGTGCGGATATGGATGTTCTCGTCCTCGCCTTCGAAGTAGCGGGCCGAGGCTTCCAGGTCGCCCAGGTCTTCGAGTTCGGGCAGGGCTACGCCGTACGCTTCCTTGATCCAGGCGAGTTCCTCGTCATCAGGGCTGATGACGTCGATCCAGATCGGCTTGTGCTGCAGCAGTTCATTGCGGTCATCGACCTGCTCCTGTGCGAGCCGGCCTTTCTGCAGGACGAACAGGTTGATCATCCCAGGGCTTCCTTGTTGCGTTTGGCGAAGAAACGCGCAGGCGTGGCTTGCCGGGCCCGGAGGCGAACCAGTCCTTCGCGGCGAGGCGACGAAGGCGGAATGCCGCTGGCAAGCGTGATCGCGCTGCGCGTCGCAAAGGCGCGCGCAAGGCGATGGCGTTTGCCGTTCATGGCTGGCAAGCCGGGAGAGGGAAGGTCCGGGACGAGGCGGCGCGCACAGGCGGTGCGCCGGCTGGGACACGGAAAAACGCTCACCCGCAGTATTTTCTGCGGGCAAGTCCGACGAGGCGGTGGAAGCGGCGTGGGCCGGCTCCGGCGGTCGTCGTTACGCAGCCCGCAGTGACATGGCATTCGGTGCAGTCGCAGTCTGGTTGCGGCAACTCGAACACCCGATGCTACTGCCCACGTAGTTTCTCCGGGATTATGATGGCCGCGAGTGTAGCCCAACGAGGGGGGCTTGTTAAGTGAAATCTGGGTGAATGCCGCCGCCGCCGCACGTTGTGCGACGGGTCCGCGCCAGCGCCCCGGATCATCCGGCGCGCGCGCGCACGAGCCGGCGATGCAGCAACGGCACGAGCAGCACGGAGGCCAGCGCGGCGAACATCAGCACGATGGCCGCATAGTCCTGCCAGTGCGGCTGTTCGCCCAGCATCCACATGCCCGAGAACACGCCGACCACCGGGATGAACATCACCGACAGGCTCGACACCACCGGCGGCAGGCTGCGCGCGAGCACGAACCACACCAGGTGGCAGTAGGCGAACACCACCACCGCGTTGTAGGCGATGGCGCCCCATTCCACGGCGTTGGGAAGGCGCCAGCCTTGCTCGAGCAGCAGCGTGCCCAGCAGCAGGAAGGGCAGCGTCACCACCAGCATCCAGAAGGTCAGCACGCCCACCGACATCTCGATCCGGCTGCGCTTCATCAGTTGCGTGCCCAGGCCCCAGCCGGCCGCGGCGCAAAGCATCAGCAGCGTACCGGCCGGGCTGCCGGTCAGGGCGGCGATCTCGCCGGACAGCAGCAATACTGTGCCGGCCAGCGCGCAGGCGATGCCCACCCAGGCCGCGCGGCCGATGCGCTCGCGGTACAGCACCAGGCCCCATACCACGGCCCAGATCGGCATGGTGTAGCCGAGGATGGCGGCGCGCCCGGATGACAGCATCTTGACCGCGCAGATCGCCAGCAGGTGCCAGATCACCATGTTGAACAGGGCGAGCTTGAAGATGGTGGGCCACTGGCCCGCCGGCACCCGCAGCGTCTCGCCGCGCACGCGCAGCGCCACGCCCAGCGCCAGCACGCCGCCGGCCATGCACAGCAGGCGAAAACCCATGGCGGGGAAATGCGCCACGCCGATTTTCATGACGGGCCAGTTGACGCCCCAGGCGATGGTGAGGACGACGAGCAGGATGATGCTGCGGCGGTCGAGAGACATGGCGGGCAGGCGGCTGTGTGCGATGCCGCTCTTTGTATCCGGGAAGAACGGCAGAAGATAGCACGCAGCGGGTAAAATCGCAGGCATCGATCGTTGCCGCGCTGCGCCGGCCCGGCCTCCGGGGCCGCCAGCCAGCCGCCGCGGCACACCCAGAATAGCGAGCATCCCATGACCTTCACCGAGCAGCTGGCCTCAGCCTGGCAGCGCAACGATTCCCTCCTGTGCGTCGGGCTCGATCCCGATCCCGCCAAGCTGCCCCTGTCCATGACGGGCACCGGCGGCGCGATCTTCTCCTTTTGCCGCGAGATCGTCGACGCCACCGCGGACCTGGTGTGCGCCTTCAAGCCGCAGATCGCGTACTTCGCCGCGCAGCGCGCCGAAGACCAACTCGAACAGCTGGTGGCCTATATCCACGATGCCCATCCGGGCATCCCCGTGATCCTGGACGCCAAGCGCGGCGATATCGGCTCGACCGCGCAGCAGTACGCCATCGAAGCCTTCGAGCGCTACCGGGCCGACGCCGTCACGGTGAACCCGTACATGGGCCTGGATTCACTGGAGCCTTACCTGGCCTACGGCGACCGCGGCGTGATCGTGCTGTGTCGCACTTCCAACCCGGGTGGCTCGGACGTGCAGTTCCTGCCGGTGGACGGCAAGCCGGTCTACCAGGTGGTGGCCGAGGCGGCCGCCACGCGCTGGAATACCAACGGGCAGATGGCGCTGGTGGTGGGAGCGACCTTCCCGGCGGAGATCGCCAAGGTACGCGAGATCGTGGGCGACATGCCGCTGCTGATTCCGGGCATCGGCGCCCAGGGCGGCGACATCGAGGCCACCGTCCGTGCCGGGCGCACGGGCGCCGGCGTCGGCATGATGATCAACTCGTCGCGCGCCATCCTCTACGCCAGCCGCGAGAAAGACTTCGCCGCGGCCGCGCGCAATGTCGCGCTGCAGACGCGCGAGACCATCAACCGCTTCCGTTCGGCCTGAGGGCCGGCGCGGCGCTTCAGGCTTCGTTGCGGACCAGTTCGAGCAGGCCGCGAATGGCGTGCTCGGCCGCCTGGCGCCGGATCTGCTGGCGGTCGCCGCGCAGGCGCTGCGTCTCCACCTTGGTGGTAATGCGGTTGCTCCAGCCGAAGCAGACCATGCCGACCGGCTTGTCCGGCGTGCCGCCGTTGGGGCCGGCCACGCCGGTGATCGACAGCGCCACCTGGGCGCGGCTGTTGAGCAGCGCGCCTTCGGCCATGGCGCGGGCAACCTCCTCGCTGACCGCGCCGTGGTCGCGGATCAGCTTGGCTGGCACGCCCAGCATGGTGGTCTTGGCTTCGTTCGAGTAGGTGACGAAGCCGCGCTCGAACCAGCCCGAAGAGCCCGACACATCGGTGATCGCCGCGGCCACCAGGCCGCCGGTGCAGGATTCCGCCGTGGCGAGCAGCAGCGATTTCTCGTTCAGGGAGATGCCGGCCTGGACGGCGAGTTGATCGAGCAAGCGGCTGACGGACATGATGGCGGATTCGGTAGAAATGGTTGCAGGGGAGGCGTGTAGGCCGGCGTAAACCAGTGTGAGGCGGGCCCGCTCAGAGCGAACGCCACAGGGCGAACACCAGCAGCGTGTAGAACGCGGCCATCACGTCGTCGAACATCACGCCAAAGCCCCCGCGCAGGCCCGGACCCTTGAGCGTGCGGTCCAGGTGGCCGATCGGGGCCGGCTTGACGATATCGAACAGGCGGAAC
The DNA here is from genome assembly GCF_056396525.1 of Cupriavidus sp. 05T41. Lineage (NCBI taxonomy): Bacteria > Pseudomonadati > Pseudomonadota > Betaproteobacteria > Burkholderiales > Burkholderiaceae > Cupriavidus > Cupriavidus sp. 05T41. The sequence goes on along the minus strand of NZ_JBFTLQ010000023.1, from coordinate 24,539 downwards.
CACAGGAAAGCGGCGAGCTGGCCCCAGAAGCCGGTCGGCATGACGAAGAGCAGCACCAGCCAGAACGCCACGATTTCGTCCCACACCATGCTGCCATGATCGTGCACGCCCATGTCGCGCGCGGTGCGGGCGCAGGCCCACAGCCCGAGCAGGAAGCCGCCGCCGATGATCCACAGCCAGGTTTCCGGCTGCACCCACATCGAGATCACCAGGTAGGACAGCCACGCGTAGAGCGTGCCGACCGTGCCGGGGCCGGCGGGCGAAAGCCCGGAGCCGAAGCCCAGTGCGATCAGGTGGGCCGGGTGCGACAACATGAAGCGCGCGGTGGGGCGCAAGACCTTGGCGGCTTGGCCGGCTTCGAGGGTCAGGGCGGGATCGTGCGCGGCGGGCCCGGGCGGGTAGGCGGACATCAAGGGTTGGCTCGTCTGGTTTGGATGGGATTGTCCCGGGCGCCTTGGCCCGGGCGGGGTCTGGCGCCCCGCATGGCAACATCATGACACGGCCGCATGCCGCTTGTCAGGGGGATGCGAAGTGGTCGAAGCTGTTGCCGCTGTATGCGCAGGGATTGCCCTCCCGGTCGACCAGGCGCAGGCCCGGCTCCGGCGTGATGGTGCCGGCGCGCGTTACCTGCAGCCCGAGCCGCGCGCCGATGGCGGCGATCTTCTCGCGGGCGCCCGCGGGCGCGGTGAAGCAGAGTTCGTAGTCGTCGCCGCCGGCCAGCGTGCATTCGCGCTGGAGCGCTTCCGGCTGGTCGGCCAGCACCGCCGAGCGCGGCAGCGCGTCGACGTCGAGCAGGGCGCCGGCTTGCGAACTCGCCAGGATGTGGCCGAGATCGCCGAGCAGGCCGTCGGATATGTCGAGTGCGGCATGCGCCACGCCACGTAGCGCCATGCCCAGTGCGATGCGCGGCGTCGGCATGTCCATGCGCGGGCGGACCTGCGTGAAGTCCGGCTCCGGCAGCAGCCATTCGCCGCGGCAGTCGCCAAGCGCGAGGCGCGCATCGCCGAGCGTGCCGGAAATCCAGATATCGTCGCCGGGGCGTGCGGCATCACGTCGCAGCGCCATGCCGGCAGGCACATCGCCGAACACCGTCAGGCTCAGCGTAAGCGGCCCGCGCGTGGTGTCGCCGCCGATCAGCTCGCAACCGTGGGCGTCGGCCAGCGCCAGCATGCCCGCGGCCAGTTCGGCCAGCCATTCCGGCTGCGCTTCCGGCAACGCCAGCGCCAGCGTAAAGGCGCGCGGCTCGGCCCCCATCGCAGCCAGGTCAGACAGGTTGACCGCCAGCGCCTTGTGGCCCAGCGCACGGGGCGCTACGTCAGGAAAAAAGTGACGCCCGCTTACCAGCATATCGGTGCTGATCGCCAGGTGGTGGCCCGCGCGTGCCTCGATGAGCGCGCAGTCGTCGCCGACGCCGAGCACCGCCTTGCGCGCGGGGCGGGTGAAATAGCGGCGGATGAGGTCGAACTCGGAGAGCGGGGCGCCCGGATTGCTGGAAGCGCTGGAATAAGCTGGCATGGAAAGGGTCGGGCGGGGAGAATCGGCAAGAGCCACGTGAGCGCCTGCAGGTTGCCGGCGCGGGGCTTGTCGATGCCGGTGACGCCCTGCTGTTCAGCGCTGGCGGCATGCGGCATATTGTACCGAAACGCAAAGCTGCCACGCGCAAAACGCTTATTGTGAAATAATATTTCACAATATAAAATGCCAGGTTCAAAAGGAAGAGAACGCGGGTACGTGGAACCGGCCCGCCCTTTCGTTTCCGACAACGTCAATAACGGTTCCACCGACCGGAAGATGCGCCGATGACCAGTCCCCAGCAGCCCACGCCCCAAGACGACCTGAAGCAGCAGCAGCGTGAGGCGCTGCGCAAAGCTGCCCTGGAATATCACGAGTTTCCGACCCCAGGGAAGATCTCGGTCACGCCGACCAAGCCGCTGTCGAACCAGCGCGACCTGGCGCTGGCCTACTCGCCCGGCGTGGCCGCTGCATGCGAGGAGATCGTGGTCGACCCGGCCAACTCCTTCCGCTATACCGCGCGCGGCAACCTGGTTGGCGTGATCACCAACGGCACTGCCGTGCTGGGCCTGGGCGATATCGGCCCCGCGGCCTCGAAGCCGGTGATGGAAGGCAAGGCCGGCCTGTTCAAGAAGTTCGCCGGCATCGACGTGTTCGACATCGAGATCGACGAGAAGGACCCCGAGAAGCTGGTCCAGATCATCGCCGCGCTGGAGCCGACCTTCGGTGGCATCAACCTCGAAGACATCAAGGCGCCGGAGTGCTTCTACGTCGAGCGCAAGCTGCGCGAGCGGATGAAGATTCCCGTCTTCCACGACGACCAGCACGGCACCGCGATCGTGGTGGGCGCGGCCGTGATCAACGGCCTCAAGGTGGTCGGAAAGGATATCGGCAAGGTCAAGCTGGTGGCGTCGGGCGCGGGCGCCGCGGCGCTGGCCTGCCTGGACCTGCTGGTCGACATGGGCATGAAGCTCGAGAACATCTGGGTGACCGACCTGGCCGGCGTGGTCTATGAAGGCCGCACCGAGCTGATGGACCCGGAAAAGGCGCGTTTCTCGCAGAAGACCGACAAGCGCAAGCTGGCCGAAGTCATCGACGGCGCCGACATCTTCCTGGGCCTGTCCGCCGCCGGCGTGCTCAAGCCCGAGATGATCAAGGGCATGGCCGACAAGCCGCTGATCCTGGCGCTGGCCAACCCCAATCCGGAAATCATGCCGGAGCTGGCCAAGGAGGTGCGTCCCGACGCCATCATGGCCACCGGTCGCACCGACTACCCGAACCAGGTCAACAACGTCCTGTGCTTCCCCTTCATCTTCCGTGGCGCGCTGGACTGCGGCGCCACCACCATCACGCGTGAGATGGAAATTGCTGCCGCCAACGCGGTGGCGGAACTGGCGCGCCAGGAGCAGAGCGACATCGTCGCCACTGCCTATGGCATCCAGGACCTGTCGTTCGGCCCCGAGTACCTGATTCCCAAGCCCTTCGATCCGCGCCTGATCGTCAAGATCGCACCGGCCGTGGCCGAGGCCGCCATGAAGTCCGGCGTGGCCGCGCGCCCGATCGCCGACATGGACGCCTACCGTCTGCAACTGCAGCAGTTCGTCTACCATTCGGGCACCCTGATGAAGCCGATCTATGCGGCCGCCCGTCAGGTCGACATGGAGAAGAAGCGCATCGTCTTCGCCGAGGGCGAGGAAGAGCGCGTGCTGCGCGCGGTGCAGGTGATCGTCGACGAAAAGCTGGCCAACCCGATCCTGATCGGTCGCCCGGCCGTGATCGCCCACCGCATCGAGCGCTTCGGCCTGCGCCTGCGCGGCGGCGTTGACTTCACCGTGGTCAACCCGGAGAACGACCCGCGCTTCCGCGACTACTCCGAGGCCTACTTCAAGATGATGGCCCGCCAGGGCGTCACCCAGCAGTACGCCAAGCTGGAAATGCGCCGCCGCACCACGCTGATCGGCGCCATGCTGGTCAAGAAGGGCGAGGCCGACGGCATGATCTGCGGCACGGTCAGTACCACTGCCGCGCACCTGCGCTATATCGACCAGATCCTGGGCGGCACCAATGAGGTCTACGCCGGGATGAACGGGCTGGTCCTGCCGGGCCGCCAGATCTTCCTGGTCGATACGCACGTCAACGTCGACCCGACCGCCGGCCAGCTGGCCGAGATCACCATCATGGCCGCGGAAGAGCTCAAGCGCTTCGGCATCGAGCCCAAGGTTGCATTGCTGTCGCATTCGAACTTCGGCACCTCGGAGGCCGCTTCGGCGCAGAAGATGCGCGAAACGCTGGCGATCCTGCGCGAACGTGCGCCGGAGCTCGAGGTGGACGGCGAGATGCACGGCGATTGCGCTCTCGATCCCAAGCTGCGCGAGACGCTGGTGCCGGATGGCGCGCTCAAGGGCGAGGCGAACCTGCTGGTGTGCCCGAATATCGACGCCGCCAACATCTCGTACAACCTGCTCAAGGTCGCGGCGGGCAACAATGTGGCGATCGGGCCGATCCTGCTCGGGGTCAAGGCGCCGGTGCACATCCTGACGCCTTCGGCCACCGTGCGGCGTATCGTCAATATGACGTCGCTGGTGGTGGTGGACGCGGCCGCCAAGCGCTAAGCCGCTACCTGCCGAGAAAAGCCGGGCTTGCCCGGCTTTTTTTTCGTCCCGCCCCTTGTGCCCCGGTGTGACGCAAAGCCTGGGGTAAGTGGGTGCACACATGTTAATAACACCTTGAAACAATTGGAGTTTTCGTCTGTTCCGAGGGGCGGGGATTGATTATTTAGCGGCATGCGCGTAACCTTATGGCCTTGAAGTGCGCGCGGAATGCACATTTGCGCGATGCCATCGTTATCGCGTCCTCCCCAACAAGACAAGCAACGTGGGTTCCCAGATTTCTCTGACGCAGCGCGCATCGCGATGGATTTCAGCCGCAGGGCTGGCACGGGCAGCAGGCCGGGTGCTGGCGGTCGCGGCGGTATCGTGCGCGCTGGCCCAGCCAGTGCTGGCGCGGCAGACGGCAGACGCCGGCACGGGAACCATCTCGCTGCAGCAGTTGCCCAACGAAGCGCAAACGACGATGGAGCGTATCGAAGCGGGTGGCCCGTTTCCCTACGCCAAGGATGGCTCGAGGTTCGGCAACTACGAGCGCATCCTGCCGCAGAAGTCGCGCGACTATTACCGCGAATACACGGTGAAAACTAACAGCCGGAACCGGGGAGCCAGACGCATCGTATGTGGCGGTGATCAACGCGCCACCAACGACTGCTACTACACGGACGACCACTACAACAGTTTCAAACGGATAGCCAAATGATGACTGACATTTTCGGATTGGGCGACGCCCTTGCCGCCCGCGAAGAGCGCGGCGCCGGAGATGGCTGGCAGCGGGCCCAGACCCAGGCCCAGAATCTTTACGACAACGTGTTGATGATGCCTCGCAACGAGCTCTCGCACCAACCGCCGCTCGCACCCGTTCCCGCAGCCGGCACCGACGGCAGCCAAGAGGGAGCCATGAACCTGTTCAAGACGGTGCGTCCGAACATCGTCCAGTCTATCCGCGCGTTCCGCGTGCCCGAACTCGCCCAGGCGGCGGCGGAGCTCGGCCAGCATTTCCTGTACGCCAACTGCGCGCATTGCCAAAGCAAGGCGGAGGTGCTGGACACCATCGCCACCAGCTTCCTGTTTCCGAAGCACTTCGGCAAGAACTTCGATGCCCTGGCTGACTGCCTGACCGACCTGATCCACAAGGCCGGTGCGCAGCCCGGCTTCGTGATCGTGCTCGAAGGCCTGCCCATTGCGCAGAAGTTCGACAAGGAAGGCCGCGAGGTGCTGCTCGACGTGTTCCGCGACGCGGCCGAGTTCTGGGCCGAGCGCAAGGTCCAGTTCCGCGTGTTCTACTCGTTTGCCTGACACCCGCCTCGCCTGATACCGCGCCAGCCGCGGCGGGCGCGCAGCAAAGACAAAGGCCCGCCTGAGCGGGCCTTTCGTCTACCCGGAGCCGGTCGGCGCCCTGCGTTTCAGCGCCGCCTTCGTCCGCACTTCACGCAGCAGGCGGTACGTGGCCCTGCGGGGTGAGCTTGTCGATCAGTTCGGGCAGGCCTTCGCTCAGGTGCGCGGCCACATCATCCGCGGACATGCCGGTGGAACTGGCCAGCGATTCCAGCGCGCCCGTGTCGCCGAGCGCCCCGGCCAGCTGTGACGGCGAGACCGGCTGATTGGCACCCGTGCCGATCCACGAATTGACCTGCTCGCCCAGGCCGGCCCGCGCCAGGACTTCCTGCAAGGCACCGATGCCGCCAGCCGCGGCGCCCAGCGCGGGCGCATCGCCCTGCTGGCCCTGGCCGCCGAGCAACCCGCCCAGCAAGCCGCCGAGGTCCATTCCGCCGGACGGGCCGCCGGCAGCGCCGCCACCGCCGCCGAGCAGGCCGCCCAGCAGGCCGCCGAGTCCACCAAGTCCACCGAGCCCACCGCCGCCTGCCGCGGACGGATCCTGCGGCACGGCCGCTCCCGCGTCGCCGCCTTTATGGCGCATTGCCAGCATGGCGATCAGGCCCAGCGCCATCATCATCTTCGGGTTCAGGCCGCCCGCGCCTGCTTCGCCGCTGCCGCGCTGCCCGAGCACCCCGCCCAGCACGCTATCGAGTAGTCCCATGGTCGACTCCTTCGGTGAAATGCGGCAACGGACCCGGATGGTCCCTTGCCGTCAAAATCCGCCCAGTACCGCGTTGAGCGCGGCCAGGCAAGCCAGCCCCGCGGTCTCGGTACGCAAGATGCGCGGTCCGAGTGACACGCCGGTGAACCCCGCGCGCAGCGCCGCCGCTTCTTCGTCCGGCGCCAGCCCGCCCTCGGGCCCGATCAGCAGCGTCACGCCGCCGTCCAGCAGGCGCTGGCGCTGCTCTGTTGCAAACGATACCAGCGATTGCGTGGCGCGCGGCGAGACCAGCAGGCGCGCGCCGGCGCCCGCCGCCGGCTTGCCCTGTTGCGCCAGCCAGCCTTCCAGGCTGGCCACCGGCGCCACGACGGGGAGCCGGTTGCGCCCGCATTGCTCGCAGGCCGCTTCCACCAGCGCCTGCCAGTGCGCCTGGCGTTTCTGTGCCCGCTCGGCCGACAGCCGCACCACCGAGCGCGCCGCCTGCAGCGGCTGGATCGTGCCGATGCCAAGCTCGACCGCTTTCTCGATCAGCCAGTCCATCTTGTCGCCGCCTGCCAGGCCTTGTGCCAGCGTGACGTGGAACGGCAGTTCGGTTTCGGCGGGATCGTGGTCGCCGATACGCGCCAGCGCGTGGCGCTTGCCGATATCGACCAGCGTGGCGGCGTGGCTGCCGCCACGGCCATCGAACAGGGTGACGTCGTCACCGGGGTTGAGCCGCAGCACCTGCACATGGCGGACCACGGCTTCCGGCAGCGACAGCTCGGTCTGCGCGGCCAGCGCGCCATCGACGAAGAAACGAGGCGGCATCAGACAGTTCCGTCCTGGCCGGTCGTGGCTAGCGTCTGCGCCGCCGCCGGATTGTCCAGCGGCTTGCCGAAGCCCCAGCGGTAGCCGTCGGGATCCTCGACCATGCAATAGCGGTCGCCCCAGAACTGGTCGGCGGGCGCCATCAGGCTGACCGCGCCGGCGGCGATGGCACGCGTGTGCATGGCATCGACATCGTCGCAATAGACGTAGAAGGTCTGCGGGCATTCGACGCCGAGCGAGCGCGGCGTGCGCGCGGTACTGCCCCAGGCGCCCTCGGGCGCGAACATCACGACCAGTTCGCCGCGATAGTGCATCTCGGCATGGGTGGGCACACCGTTTTCGTCGACTACGTTCCCCGCACTGAAACCGAAGGCGCGGTGATAGAAGTCGAGCGCGCTGCGCCCGTTACCCACCGTCAGGTAGGGAGTGAGCCAGGGGGTGTTGGCCGGTCTTGTCATGATCGTCTCCTGTCATCTCCGGTTGCGGGAAGCCGCGCGGGGCCTGCCTGGGCGGCAAGACCGGCGGTGCGAATGAGCATCTTACGCGGGTGCGCCAGCGCTGTCGAAGAGGGCCTGCAGGTGCAGGGGCAGGGCGAACAGCGCCGGGTGGGGCGCCACGTGGTGGCAGCGCAGCGCGCCGCAGCCGGATCGGGCCCGGCGTCGTGCCGATGCCGGGCGAGAGCCATCCGGTCCACTGCAGGCGGCCCCCGGGCGGCCCCGCCGGGGGGCCAGACTGCCGCGTTCCTTCTGGTAAAATTGCGCTTTTCCCGCCGCCAGGTTCCCGCCGCATGTCCCACCTCGCTCATCCCGCCGCCAGTCCGCACGCTTCGCAGCCCGTCCAACTCATGGCCAACGCCATCCGCGTCCTGGCCATGGACGCCGTCCAGCAGGCCAATTCAGGCCATCCCGGCATGCCCATGGGCATGGCGGATATCGCGGTGGCGTTGTGGGGCCGTCATCTGAAGCATAACCCGGTCAATCCCAAGTGGGCCGACCGCGACCGCTTCGTGCTGTCCAACGGCCACGGCTCGATGCTGCTCTACGCGCTGCTGCACCTGACCGGCTACGACCTGCCGCTGGCCGAGCTGAAGAACTTCCGCCAGCTGCACAGCAAGACCGCGGGCCATCCGGAATACGGCATCACGCCGGGTGTCGAGACCACCACCGGCCCGCTGGGCCAGGGCCTGACCAACGCGGTCGGCATGGCGCTGGCCGAACGCCTGCTGGGCGAGGAATTCAACCGCCCAGGCTTCGACATCGTGAACCATCACACCTATGTGTTCATGGGCGATGGCTGCCTGATGGAAGGCATCAGCCACGAGGCCTGCTCGCTGGCCGGCACGCTCAAGCTGAACAAGCTGATCGCCCTGTGGGACGACAACGGCATCTCGATCGACGGCGACGTCGAGCACTGGTTCGCCGACGACACGCCGAAGCGCTTCGAAGCCTACGGCTGGAACGTGATCCGCGCGGTGGACGGCCATGACGCCGCCGCCGTCGACGCCGCCATCGCGCAGGCCAAGTCCAGCGACCGCCCGACCCTGATCTGCTGCCGCACCCTGATCGGCAAGGGCGCGCCCAACAAGGAAGGCGGTCACGATGTGCATGGCGCGCCGCTTGGTGGCGCTGAAATCCTGGCCACGCGCGAGGCCCTGGGCTGGACCCATTCCCCGTTCGAAGTGCCTGCCGAAGTCTATGCGGCGTGGGACGCCAAGGCCCGCGGTGGCTCGCTCGAGAAGGCCTGGAACGCGCTGTTCGAGGCTTATGCCGAGCGTTTCCCGTACGAAGCCGGCGAATTCCAGCGCCGCATGCGCGGCGAGCTGCCCGGCGCCTTCGACGCTGCCGTGGACGCCTTCCTGGCCAAGTGCGAAGAGAAGGCCGAGACCATCGCCACCCGCAAGGCCAGCCAGAACACCATCGAGGCCTTCGGCCCGGTGCTGCCCGAGTTCCTGGGCGGCTCGGCCGACCTGACCGGCTCCAACCTGACCAACTGGTCGGGCAGCAAGGCCGTGCGCGCCGAAGCCTGGGGCAATCACATCAACTACGGCGTGCGCGAGTTCGGCATGAGCGCCATCATGAACGGCATCACGCTGCATGGTGGCTACATTCCCTACGGCGGCACCTTCCTGACCTTCTCCGACTACAGCCGCAACGCGCTGCGCATGGCGGCGCTGATGAGGATCCGCACGCTGTTCGTGTTCACCCATGACTCCATCGGCCTGGGTGAAGACGGCCCGACCCACCAGTCGATCGAGCATGTCGCCAGCCTGCGCCTGATCCCCAACATGGATGTCTGGCGTACCGCCGACACCACGGAAACCGCGGTGGCGTGGGCCCAGGCCGTGCGCCGCGAGAACGGCCCGAGCTGCCTGATCTTCAGCCGCCAGAACCTGCCGTTCCAGAAGCGCAGCGACGCCACCCGCGCCAATATCGCGCGCGGCGGCTATGTGCTGCGCGAAGGCAACAATCCCAGGACCGGCCTGCCGGACGCCGTGGTCATCGCCACCGGCTCGGAAGTCGGCCTGGCCGTGGGCGCGGCCGAGCAACTGGCCATCGACGGCGTGCACGTGCGCGTGGTCTCGGTGCCGGCGACGACGGTGTTCGACAAGCAGGACGCCGCCTACAAGACCTCGGTGCTGCCGGCGGGCGTGCCGCGCGTGGCAGTCGAGGCTGGGATCACCGATTTCTGGTGGAAGTACCAGGTCCAGGCCGTGGTCGGCATCGACACCTTCGGCGAATCGGCTCCCGCTGGCGTATTGTTCAAGCACTTCGGCTTCACGGTCGAGAACGTCGTGCGCACGGTGCGCGACACGCTCGGCCAGTAATACGCAGCTCCGGACCGATGTGGCGGCCGCGGCCGCCCGGTCCGGCAAACGCTTTCTTGCATCCATCGATCGTTAGCCTACTCAGGAGATAGACATGACCATCAAGATCGGCATCAACGGCTTCGGCCGCATCGGGCGCATGGTGTTCCGCGCCGCCGCCGCCAACTTCAAGGAAATCGAAGTGGTCGGCATCAACGACCTGCTCGAGCCTGACTACCTGGCGTACATGCTGAAGTACGACTCGGTGCATGGCCGCTTCGACGGCGAAGTGTCGGTCGACGGCAATACCCTGGTCGTCAACGGCAAGAAGATCCGCCTGACCGCGGTCAAGGATCCGTCCGAGCTGAAGTGGGGCGAGATCGGCGCCGACGTGGTGATCGAGTCCACCGGCATCTTCCTGACCAAGGAAGGCGCGCAGAAGCACATCGACGCTGGTGCCAAGAAGGTCATCATGTCGGCGCCGTCCAAGGACGACACCCCCATGTTCGTGTACGGCGTGAACCACGAGACGTACAAGGGCGAGGCGATCATCTCCAACGCCAGCTGCACCACCAACTGCCTGGCGCCCGTGGCCAAGGTGCTGAACGACAAGTGGGGCATCAAGCGCGGCCTGATGACCACCGTGCACGCCACCACCGCCACGCAGAAGACCGTCGATGGCCCGTCCAACAAGGACTGGCGCGGTGGCCGCGGCATCCTGGAAAACATCATCCCGTCGAGCACCGGCGCCGCCAAGGCCGTGGGCGTGGTGATCCCCGAGCTGAACAAGAAGCTGACCGGCATGTCGTTCCGCGTGCCGACCTCCGACGTGTCGGTGGTCGACCTGACCGTCGAGCTGGAAAAGGGCGCAACCTACGCCGAGATCTGCGCCGAAATGAAGGCACAGAGCCAGGGCGCGCTCAAGGGCGTGCTGGGCTACACCGAAGACAAGGTGGTCGCCACGGACTTCCGCGGCGATGCACGCACCTCGATCTTCGATGCCGAAGCCGGCATCGCGCTGGACGCGACCTTCGTCAAGGTCGTGAGCTGGTACGACAACGAGTGGGGCTATTCCAACAAGGTGCTGGAAATGGCCCGCGTGGTGGCCAAGTAAGCTGTAAGGCTGCCTGCGCCGGCAGGAAGTAGGCGCCGCCGTGGTCCGGGGTTTGCGGATCATCATGCTCGCTTCCTGCCGGCAATTCCGGCGATCGTGCGCTGGGGCGTGGCCGGCGATGCCAGTGGAAACGCTGTTCCGCTCCCGGCTTTGCTCTTACACTGATAAAGTGCTGGAAATACCAATGTGCAGCCTATGCAAGTGACCCATAATTCATTTGCAACTTCCAATCTAACCTGGGCGAGATCATGGTGAATGTGGATACCAAGCTTCTCGTGATTTTCACCGAGTTGCTGAGCAAGCGAAACGCGACCTATGTCGCGGAAAAAATGCACATGACCGCGCCCGCGGTATCGCATTCGCTGGGTCGCCTGCGCGAGATCTTCGACGATCCCCTTTTCATCCGCGTGCCGCACGGCCTGACGCCGACGCCGCGGGCCCTGGAGCTGGGCCCCAAGATCCGCGACATGCTCGACCTGTGGTCCTCGATCAACGAGGGCGACGCCGACAATTTCGATCCCGCCGTTGCCACTGGCACGCTCAATATCGGCTTCGCCGCCGAACTGGGCGATACGGTGTTCAACCGCTTCATCCTGCGCATCAAGCAACTGGCGCCGGAACTGCATATCAAGCTGGTCGAGTCCCACTCGTGGGAATCCGACGTGGCCGCCATGCGCGGCAACGAACTGGACCTGGCGTTCTCGCCGTTCCCGACCCGGCATCCCGAGATCGTGGAAGAGATGGTGACCTCGCTGAACCTCTGGGTTTGCGCGCGCAAGAACCATCCCGTACTCAAGGGCACCTGCACGCTGGAGCAATACCTCGACTGCGGCCACATCTTCATGGCGCATTCGGGTGGCAGCGGCCGTCCCGCGCCGTCGCTGATCCCGCTGGACTACGCCTTGCAGCAGCGCGGGCTCAAGCGCAACGCCACGCTGACGGTGCATTCGTGGCGCGCGCAGTCCGAGTTGGCGGCGCAGACCGACATGATCTTTACGGTCAATGCGCTGACCAAGGACATGGCCTGCGAGACCTACGGCCTCAAGGCCTTCCCGTTACCCGCCGAGCTCAATACCACGCTGGGCCTGAACATGTTCTGGCACCGCAGCCGCAACACCCATCCGATGCTGGTGTGGGCGCGCGGCCTGTTCCGCCAGGTCGTCGGCGAATTCGTCGGCGTGCCGGCCGCCGCGCGTGGCGGCCTGCATATCGTGGCCGAGCAGGACGAGCGCGAGACCTGAGCACAGCCCCGGGGGCGATTGCCCGAGGCAAAGAAAAACCGGCGCGGTGCGCCGGTTTTTTTTATGTTCGTCCGCGGCGGATGCAGTTACCGCCGGAAGGCCAGTGTCAGCGCTTGGGGCGGAACTGGCAGTCGTGCTTGGTGCAGTTGCCGTACAGGGACAGCGCGTGTTCCTGCAGCGCGAAGCCGCGCTCGCTGGCGATGCTCTGCTGGCGGCGCTCGATCTCGGAATCGTAGAATTCCTCCACGCGGCCGCAGTCGATGCAGACCAGGTGGTCGTGATGCTTGCCTTCGTTCAGTTCGAAGATGGCCTTGCCGGACTCGAAGTTGTTGCGTGAGAGCAGGCCTGCCTGCTCGAACTGGGTGAGAACGCGATAGACGGTTGCAAGGCCGATATCCATCTGTTCGCTGAGCAGGATGCGGTAAACATCTTCCGCGCTCAGGTGGCGCTGCTCGCTGGTCTGAAAGATCTCGAGGATCTTCAGGCGTGGAACGGTCGCTTTGAGACCGATATTTTTGAGGTCCGCCGGACTCGGCATGGGCGTGACTCCCTAGAGTACAATGTCTGGATTATTGAATCATAAGGGTTTTGGCGGTAAAAGTCGCCTCGGGGGTTGCCTGGGGCGCCGCCGGCTGCCCTAGGCTGCTCCCGCGATGATGCATCGCCCCAGCCGTCTCGTGGCAAACGCCGCGAGGGCCGGAATCGGCACTTTCCTCTCCCTTCTAGAAGCGAGATACATGCGTTCATTTCGTTCGTCCGCCATGCGTCCGACGCTGGTTACCTCTGTGCTGGCTGCTGCTCTGCTGACTGCAGCATGCTCCACTTACGACAATACGTCACGCAAAGTCGCCAACGCGATCACGCCGTACCGTATCAATATCGTGCAAGGCAACTTCGTCTCGCGCGAGGCCGTGTCCCAGCTGCGTGAAGGGATGACGCGCGACCAGGTCAAGTTCCTGCTCGGCACGCCGCTGCTGGCGGACGTCTTCCACGGCAATCGCTGGGATTACGTCTTCTCGTTCCGCCGCGGCAACACCCCGGTGGTGCAGCAGCGCCGCTACACGGTGTTCTTCGACGGCGACAAGCTGGCCAAGTTCGGCGGGGACGAACTCCCGTCCGAATACGAGCTGATCGCGGAAATCGACGGCTACAAGGCCATGCAGGCCAACCAGCGCCCGCTGCGCAAGGACATGGATGTGGTTGCGCCGGCTTCGGCGCCTGCCGCGGCGCCGGTGGATTCGACGGCCGCCGTTGCGCCGGGCGCAGCCAGCCCGTCCGTGCCTGCCGACACCGCGCCGGCAGGCGCTGCCGCGGCCCCCGCTGGCAGCGCGACCGCCGCCGGCAGCAAGTTGACCGAAGAATCGGCATCGGCGCCGGTAGCCGGCCCGAACTCCGCCAACTGAGCAGCCCGCAAGGCAGTCCGCCCGGCCGCCAGTGCAGGCGGCCAGGCGGGCTTGCCGACCCCCGAATACCGGCCGGCCTCACCGCCGGCTTTTTTATGATTGCTGACACGCCATGAATATCGCCATCGCAGGTGCCTCCGGCCGCATGGGCCGCATGCTGATCGAACACGTCCTCGCCACCGAAGGCGTGACCCTGTCGGGCGCGCTGGATGTGCCGGGCGCGCCGGCCCTGGGCCAGGACGCCGGGCTGGTGCTGGGCCGCAACACCGGAGTGACGATCACTTCCGACATCGAAGCGGCACTGGCCGGCGCCGATTGCCTGATCGATTTCACCCGCCCCGAGGGCACGCTGGCGCACGTCGCGGTGGCCGCGCGGCTCGGCGTCAAGATGGTGATCGGCACCACTGGCTTCGACGAAGCCGGCCGCGCCGCGCTGGCGGAGGCCGCCAAGCGCATCGGCGTGGTCTTCGCCGCCAATATGAGCGTTGGTGTCAATGCCACGTTCAAGCTGCTGGAAATGGCCGCCAAGCTGCTGTCCTCCGGCTACGACATCGAAGTCATCGAGGCGCATCACCGGCACAAGGTCGACGCGCCGTCCGGCACCGCCCTCGCGATGGGCGAAGTGGTGGCCAAGGCGCTGGGCCGCGACCTGAAGACCTGCGGCGTGTTTGCGCGCGAAGGCCATACCGGGCCGCGCGACCCCAACTCCATCGGCTTCGCCACCGTGCGCGGCGGTGATATCGTGGGCGACCACACCGTGATGTTCGCCGGCATCGGCGAGCGCATCGAGATCACCCACAAGTCGTCGAGCCGCCAGTCCTACGCCGACGGCGCGGTGCGCGCGGCGCGCTTCCTGGCCGACAAGCCCGCCGGCCTGTTCGACATGCAGGACGTGCTGGGCCTGAAGTAACGGGGCCCGCCGCGCCGTCTGCCCCGACGGTTATAATCGGCGTTTTCGGCATTCCAGCGCAGGCGGGCGCCGCAAGGCAGCCCGCCGCTTTTCTTTTCCACGCTTTGGCCCGCCAACGCGCTTCGCCCGCTGTCCTGAACATGCAAGACAAATACCTTCCCTCCGCCGTTGAACAAGCCGCCCAGCAACACTGGCAAGCGATCGATGCCTACCGCGTGACGGAGCAGGCGAAGCTGGCCGACGGCAGCGAGAAGCCCAAGTTCTATGCCTGCTCGATGCTGCCGTACCCGTCGGGCAAGCTGCATATGGGGCACGTGCGCAACTACACCATCAACGACGTGATGGCGCGCCAGCTGCGCATGACGGGACACAACGTGCTGATGCCGATGGGCTGGGACGCGTTCGGCATGCCCGCCGAAAACGCCGCGCTCAACAACGGCGTGGCGCCGGCGGCCTGGACCTACGACAACATCGCGTACATGAAGCGCCAGATGCAGTCGATGGGCCTGGCCATCGACTGGTCGCGCGAGGTCGCCACCTGCAGCCCGGACTACTACCGCTGGAACCAGTGGCTGTTCCTCAAGATGCTGGAAAAGGGCATCGCCTACCGCAAGACCGGCACCGTCAACTGGGACCCGGTCGACCAGACCGTGCTGGCCAACGAGCAGGTCATCGACGGGCGCGGCTGGCGCTCGGGCGCGCTGGTGGAGAAGCGCGAGATCCCGATGTACTACCTGCGCATCACCCAGTACGCCGAAGAGCTGCTGGGCGACCTCGATGGCCTGGGCTGGCCCGAGCGCGTCAAGATCATGCAGCAGAACTGGATCGGCAAGAGCGTCGGCGTGCGCTTCGCCTTCCCGCACGCGATTGCCGGCGATGACGGCAAGCTGATCGGCGACGGCAAGCTGTACGTGTTCACCACGCGCGCCGACACCATCATGGGCGTGACCTTCTGCGCGGTTGCCGCCGAGCATCCGCTGGCCACGCACGCGGCTGCCACCAACCCGGCGCTGGCTGCCTTCATCGACGAGTGCAAGCACGGCTCGGTGATGGAAGCCGACATGGCCACCATGGAAAAGAAGGGCATGCCCACCGGCCTGAAGGTGGTGCATCCGCTCACCGGCGAGCAGGTCGAGGTGTGGGTCGGCAACTACGTGCTGATGAGCTACGGCGACGGCGCCGTGATGGGCGTGCCCGCGCACGACGAGCGCGACTTCGCCTTCGCCAACAAGTACGGCCTGCCGATCAGGCAGGTCGTCGATGTGAAGGGCCAGCCCTTCTCCACCGAAGCCTGGCAGGAGTGGTACGGCGACAAGGAGCACGGCGTCTGCGTCCACAGCGGCAAGTACGACGGCCTGGCTTACCAGGCCGCGGTGGAGGCCATCGCCGCCGACCTCGGAGAGAAAGGCATCGGCGAGAAGAAGACCACCTGGCGCCTGCGCGACTGGGGCATCTCGCGCCAGCGCTACTGGGGCACGCCGATCCCGCTGATCCACTGCGAGGACTGCGGCGTGGTGCCGGTGCCCGAGCAGGACCTGCCGGTGGTGCTGCCCGAGGACCTGGTGCCGGACGGCACCGGCAACCCGCTGGCCAAGGATCCGCGCTTCCTCGCGTGCACCTGCCCGTCGTGCGGCAAGCCGGCGCGCCGCGAGACCGACACCATGGATACCTTCATCGATTCGTGCTGGTACTACATGCGCTATACCAGCCCGGACGCGGCTGCCATGGTCGATGGCCGCAACGATTACTGGATGCCGATGGACCAGTACATCGGCGGCATCGAACACGCCATCCTGCACCTGCTGTACGCCCGCTTCTGGACCAAGGTCATGCGTGACATGGGCCTGGTCAAGTTCGGCGAGCCGTTCACCAACCTGCTCACCCAGGGCATGGTGCTCAACGACACCTACTACCGCGAGGACGCGGCCGGCAAGAAGACCTGGTACAACCCGGCCGAGGTGGACGTCAGCACCGACGAGCGTGGCCGTCCGCTGGGCGCCGTGCTCAACGCAGACGGCCAGCCGGTGGTGATCGGCGGCGTGGAGAAGATGTCGAAGTCCAAGAACAACGGCATCGACCCGCAGGCGCTGATCGACCAGTATGGCGCCGACACCGCGCGCCTGTTCGTCATGTTCGCCGCGCCGCCCGAGCAGCAGCTCGAGTGGAGCGGCTCCGGCGTGGAAGGCGCGTCGCGCTTCCTGCGCCGCGTGTGGAACTACGGCCATGCCAATGCCGAGGCAATCGCGGCGGCCGGCAATGGCGCGCAGTATGGCGATGGCGACAGCACGCTGCGCCGCGAGCTGCACAGCGTGCTCAAGCAGGCCAACTACGACTACCAGCGCATCCAGTACAACACGGTGGTGTCCGCCACCATGAAGATGCTCAATGCGCTGGAAGACGCCAAGGCCGCCACCCCGGCCGCGCGCCGCGAAGGCTTCGGCATCCTGCTGCGCGTGCTGTATCCAGTGGTGCCGCACATTACCCACGGCCTGTGGCAGGAACTGGGCTACGCCACGCAGTACGGCGACCTGCTCGACGCTCCGTGGCCGCAGGTGGACGAGTCCGCCCTGGTGCAGAGCGAGCTCGAACTCGTGCTGCAGGTCAACGGCAAGGTACGCGGCAGCCTGACGGTGCCGGCCAGTGCCGACCGTGCCGCCATCGAGGCCATGGCCGCCGCCAGCGAGATCGTGGCCAAGTTCGCCGCCGGCGCCGCGCCGAAGAAGATCGTGGTGGTGCCGGGGCGTCTCGTCAACGTGGTGTTGTAAGACGCTGCCGCCAAGCTCATGCCCGTGACCAAGCCAACGAGGGAGTTGCCCGGTATGGATCGACAATCCGATCGACAAGCCGATCGACCGACCGACCGACAGGCCGACCGGCAGACGGATCGAAAGACGCCGGGTGAGCCCGTGCGGGGCCGCCGCATGGCCCTGGCGGCACTGCTGGCGGCCGGCCTGGTGGCCGGCTGCGGCTTTCACATGCGGGGCAACGCGGATTTCGTGTTCAAGAAGCTGTACCTGAGCATCCCGCCCAATACGCTGATGGGCTCGGACCTGCGCCGCGCCATCCGCAATGGCTCGGATACGCAGGTCGTGGCCGATCCCAAGGAAGCCGACGCGCTGCTGGACGTGCTGCAGGACACCCGTACCAAGACGGTGCTGTCGCTCACCACCACCGGCGTGGTGCGCGAATACCGCCTGACGCAACGCTTTACCTTCCGCCTGCGCGATGCCGGCGGCCAGGAACTGATCGCCCCGTCGCAACTGGTGCTCACGCGCGACCTGACCTACAACGAAGCCAACACGCTGGCCAAGGACTACGAAGAGCAACAGCTCTACCGCGACATGCAGCGCGATATCGTGCAGCAGCTGATCCGCCGGCTGGCCGCGGTCAAGGCGATCTGAGCCACGCCCGGCATGCAGCTCAAACTCGACGGACTCGACGCCCATCTGCGCCAGGCCAAGGGACGTGGCCTGGCGCCGCTCTACGTGGTGCACGGCGACGAACACCTGCTGGTGCTGGAGGCGGTCGACCGGCTGCGCCAGGCGGCACGCGAGTCTGGCTTCACCGAGCGCGAGGTGCTGTCCGCCGAGCGCGGCTTCAACTGGGGCCAGGTGGTCCAGGCGCAGCAATCGATGTCGCTGTTCGGTGACCGCAAGATCGTCGAGCTGCGCATTCCTTCCGGCAAGCCCGGCAAGGACGGCGGCGAAGCGCTGCGCGCGGTGGCGGCCCAGCCCTCGCCGGATGTCGTGATGCTGGTCACATTGCCGCGGCTGGATTTCGCCACGGCAAAGTCGGCCTGGTTCCAGGCACTCGAAGGCGCCGGCGTCTCGCTCAAGATCGATGCGGTCGACCGCACCCGCCTGCCGGCGTGGGTCGGCGAGCGGCTGGCACTGCAGCAGCAGCGCGTGGAGCCGGGCGAGCCGGGCCGGCGCGCGCTGCAGTTCGTCGCCGACAAGGTGGAGGGCAACCTGCTGGCGGCCCACCAGGAAATCCAGAAGCTGGGCCTGCTCTATCCGGCCGGCGCGCTGACGTTCGAGCAAGTGCACGATGCGGTGCTCAATGTGGCGCGCTACGACGTGTTCAAGCTATCTGAAGCGATGCTCGGCGGCGACGTGCCGCGCCTGGTGCGCATGCTCGAAGGGCTGCGCGGAGAAGGCCAGGCCACGGTGCTGGTGCTGTGGGCGCTGACCGAGGAAATTCGCGTATTATCCAAGGTCCGGCAAGGGTTGGCGGCAGGCAAGCCGATCGGCGTGCTGACCCGCGAACTGCGTATCTGGGGCCCGCGCGAGAAGCTGGTGCCACAGGCAGCACAGCGGCTTTCAACGGCGCAGCTCGAAAGCGCGCTCGCCATGGCCGCCCGGCTGGACCGCCAGGTCAAGGGCCTGCGCGCCGAGGGCATGCCGGCCGAACCCTGGGACGGCCTGCTGCAGCTGGCTTTGCTTATCGCCAGGTAGGTTGCGCGCCAGGTACGCCCTGCGCACCGCGCACGCGTTCCTGCCAGCCCATCGCCTGCAAAAAACACGCATTGAGGGCCGGTATCGCCCGGCCAGGACTATGAACGAGCTCGATCTCAAGCAATACATGGAACGCGTCGGCCAGCAGGCTCGCGCCGCTTCGCGCGCCATGGCGCGCGCCTCCACCGCCGACAAGAACCGCGCGCTGCTGATCATCGCCGCCGCCATCCGCCGCGATGCCGCGCACCTGAAGGCAGTCAATGCCGGCGATGTCGAGCGTGCCCGCGCCAACGGCCAGGACGCCGCCTTCATCGACCGCCTGACGCTGTCGGACAAGGCCATCGACACCATGGCCGCCGGTCTCGAGCAGATCGCCGCGCTGGCCGACCCGATCGGCGAGATCAGCAACATGAAGTTCCGTCCCACCGGCATCCAGGTGGGGCAGATGCGCGTGCCACTGGGCGTCATCGGCATCATTTACGAGTCGCGTCCCAATGTGACCATCGATGCGGCCGCGCTGTGCCTGAAGTCGGGCAACGCCACCATCCTGCGCGGCGGTTCCGAGGCCATCGGTTCCAATACCGCGCTGGCCGCGCTGGTGGCCGAGGGCCTGGCGGCCGCCGGCCTGCCGCAGCAGGCCGTGCAGGTGATCGAGACCACCGACCGCGCCGCGGTCGGCCGGCTCATCACCATGACCGAATACGTCGACGTGATCGTGCCGCGTGGCGGCAAGAGCCTGATCGCGCGCCTGATGGAAGAAGCGCGCGTACCGATGATCAAGCACCTCGACGGCATCTGCCACGTCTACATCGACGCCGACGCCGACCTGGACAAGGCCGTGCGCGTCTGTGACAACGCCAAGACCCAGCGCTACGCCCCCTGCAACACCATGGAGACGTTGCTGGTCGCCGCCGGCGTGGCCGCCGCCGCGCTGCCGCCGCTGTGCCGCATCTACCAGGAAAAGGGCGTCGAGCTGCGCGTGTGCGCCGCCACCCGCGCTACGCTGGAAGCCGCCGGCTTCACCGGCCTGGTCGACGCCACCGAGGAAGACTGGCGCCTGGAATACCTGGCGCCGGTGCTGGCGATCCGCACCGTGGCCGGGCTGGACGAGGCCATCGCGCACATCAACACCTACGGCTCGGCGCATACCGATTCCATCATCACCGAGAACTACAGCACCGGCATGCGCTTCCTGCGCGAAGTCGACTCGGCCAGCGTGATGATCAATGCCTCGACGCGCTTCGCGGACGGCTTCGAGTACGGCCTCGGTGCCGAGATCGGCATCTCCAACGACAAGCTGCACGCGCGCGGCCCGGTCGGGCTGGAAGGCCTCACTTCGCTGAAATACGTGGTGTTCGGGCACGGCGAGATCCGCACCTGAGTTCGGCCTGGCTGGCGGGCTGTCCCGCCGCCTGCCGGCGCCTGTCCGGCGCCTTTTCCGGCCCGGACGTGCCTTGCAGTCGTCACGCATCACGGTCATCGTCCTGGCCGCACCATCAACCCCACACAAGAAGCCAGATGCTCTGGGTCAAAGCGCTGCATATCGTCTTCGTCGTCTCCTGGTTTGCCGGCCTGTTCTACCTGCCGCGCATCTTCGTCAACCTCGCCATGGAGACCGACGCCGCCGGCGTGCAGCGGCTGTTGCTGATGGCGCGCAAGCTCTATCGCTTCATGACCATGCTGGCGGTGCCGGCGCTGGTGTTCGGCCTGTGGCTCTATCTCGGCTACGGCATCGGGCGCGGCCCGGGGCAGGGCTGGATGCACGCCAAGCTGGCGCTGGTGCTGGTGCTGATCGGCTATCACCACGGCTGCGGCGTGCTGCTGAAGAAGTTCGAGGGCGGGCGCAACACGCGTTCGCATACCTTCTACCGCTGGTTCAACGAATTGCCGGTGCTGGTGCTGCTGGCGGTGGTGATCCTGGTGGTGGTCAAGCCGTTCTGAGCCGACCGGCGTGAAACGCAGGGGAAGCCGCGCGGCGGCCGCAAGCACGGCGCGGCGTTTTCCCGTATTGTTCCCGGTTCGGTTTCCGGATCGCTGTTCGCATTGCCGTTTTCCCCACAGTCCAAGGCGCTGTTGACGCGCGCCGCCCCCGTCCAGAGGACATGATGAGCAAGCAGGTCGACTACTATCTTTCCCCGCAATCGCCGTTCGTCTACCTTGGGCACGCACGCTTCACCGCGCTCGCGGCCAAGTACGGCGTGCAGGTCAATCTCAAGCCCAGCGACCTGGGCAAGGTGTTTTCGGTCTCGGGCGGACTGCCGCTGGCGCAGCGCCCGCCCCAGCGCCAGGCCTACCGGCTGGTGGAACTGGCCCGCTGGAGCGAATTCCTGGGCCTGCCGCTGAACCTGCACCCGACCTATTTCCCGGTGTCCGGCGACGCCGCCAGCAAACTGATCATCGCCGTGCAGCTGGCGCACGGCACCGCGCGCGCCATGGAGCTGGTCGGCGCGATCGGCCGCGCCCTGTGGGCCGAGCAGCGTAATATCGCCGACGCCCCCACGCTGGTCCAGCTTGCCGACGGCATCGGCCTGGATGGCGCCGCGATGCTCAAGGCCAGCGAGGCCCAGGCCGTGCAGGCGGACTACGCCCAGCACACCCAGGATGCGATCTCCGCCGGTGCCTTCGGCGCGCCATGGTTCGTCTACGAAGGCCAGTCGTACTGGGGCCAGGATCGCCTGGACTTCCTCGAGCGCGCCTTCGCGGCTGGCTGAAGCCCCGCGGCGCGGTACACTGCGCGCTATCCGACCCCGTCCGCCACGGCGGACGTTTTTGTTTGCAGGAATACCCAATCCATGTCCCAAGCCTTCTTTGCCCCTTGCCCGCGCGGTCTGGAAAGCGCGCTCGCCGAAGAGCTGCGCGAAATCGCAGCCCGGCCCGGCATGGCCGCGCTCGCGCCGTTCCAGGTCCATCGCGAGATGCCGGGCGGCGTCACGTTCTCGGGCGAGATGGTGGCGGCCTACGCAGTAAACCTGCATTCGCGCATTGCCAGCCGCGTGCTCATGCGCGTGGCCGCACGCGGCTACCGCCGCGAGGACGATATCTACGACCTGGCGCGCGGCCAGCGCTGGGAACAATGGTTCTCGCCAGACGAGACATTGCGGGTGGACGTGACGGCACACCGCTCGCCGCTGCAGAGCCTGAACTTCATCGGGCTGCGCGTGAAGGACGGGGTGTGCGACGCCATGCGCGAGCGTCTCGGCGCGCGGCCCAGCGTGGATACCGTCAGTCCCGATGTGCGCATTTATGCCCACCTGACCGAGCACGACGTCACGCTCTATCTCGACACCTCCGGCGAGCCGCTGTTCAAGCGCGGCTGGCGCATGGAGAAGGGCGAGGCGCCACTGAAGGAAAACCTTGCCGCCGGCATCCTGCGCCTGGCCGGCTGGGTGCCGGGCCAGACCGAACAACCCTTCTACGATCCGATGTGCGGCAGCGGCACCTTCCTGGTGGAGGCGACCCAGGTCGCCCTGGGCATCGCGCCGGGCGCCGGGCGCAGCTTCGCCTTCGAATGGCTCAAGGGCGCCGATACGCGCGGCTGGCAGGCCCTGAAGGCGGCCGCACAGGCGGACATCGAGGCCGCGCGCGCGCGCGCCGTGGCAGAGCCGCTGGAGATTGCCGGCAGCGATATTTCCACCGACCTGCTGTCGATGACCGAAGCCAACTGGCAACGCGCCGGCCTGCCCGGCGAGCCGCAGCTCAAGCAGGTGGACGCGCGCTTTGCGCAGCCGCCGTTCGCGACGCCGGGCATGTTGCTGATGAACCCGCCCTACGGGGAGCGGATCGCCGTGCGCGGCGAGCGCCGCCGCCCGCTGGAGGAGGCGCCCGACAATGGGGTCGAGGACGAGGCCGCCAACCAGTTTGCCAGCGCCTTTGCCACCACGCTGAAGCAGAATTTCGCCGGCTGGCAGGCCTGGATCTTCACCGGCGACCTCGGCCTGCCGCGTCGGCTGCGGCTCAAGGAGTCGCGCCGCACGCCCCTCTACAACGGCAATATCGAATGCCGGCTGTTCCGTTTCGACATGGTGCGTGGCGGCAATCGCAGCAACAACGGCAACGGCGACAGCGGCGCGGCTTCGGCCTGACGCCCCGCGCAGAGGGTGGTAGCAGGGATGAGGGCAGGGGGGATCCCCTGCCGCCCGTGATGCCGTGTGCCGCTGCCTGCGGCGGCCTGGCGCCGGATCAGTGTCCGCGGCCGGTGATGCGCTCGGGTTCCCGGGCGAAGTCCTTCAGGAAGTCCTGGAAGCTGACGATGGGTTCCTGCAGCAGGTGGCGCGGCAGGTCGAACAGCGCGTAGAAATAATCCTCGCGGCCGGCGCAATGCTCGGCCGGCAGGCAGTACTGCTCCCAGTCGATGCAGGCCGGCGTGTACATGCCGTTACCGGGCCAGAAGAAGGGCACGATGCGGCCCTCGCGCAGGCCTTCGATCAGTGCCGCGGGCGCGTCGTAGGCCTCGGCCGACTCCACCTGGTTCATCAGCCCGGCCCGCGTCTCGATCACCATCAGCGTGGCATGCCCCTGCGCCGTCAGCATCAGGATGCCGGCCGGGTTGGGGTAAAGGTAGTACTCCACGAAGCCATAGCGCGCTGTGATCTGGCGCACCCGGTCGCAGATCACCGGATCGGACAGGAAGGAAAACGAATGCCGCGTCAGCAGGTCGCGCAGCGTGCGCGACAGCGTGGCGAAATACTGCTGCTGCAACGCATCGATCTCCTGGTCCAGCCGCTCCACCATATTGCTGTCGTGCTTCTTGACGTAGCGGTCGATCAGGCCGTGATTGAAGCCTTGCACGGCAATGCTCTCGTCCGCGGTGCCGGTCAGCAGGATGGTCTTGCACGGCAGGTCCTGCAGCGCCTGGCAGAACTCCAGGCCGTTCATCTGCGGCATCGAATAATCGACCACGATCACGCCCGGCTGCACGTAGCGGTTGATGTCGTGGATCTGCCGGTAGATGCGGTCGATATCGAGCTGCACGGTACGCCGCTCGGTCAGGAAAGTCAGGTCATCGTGCGTCACCCGCACCGGCAGGAAACCGGTGAAGCGCGCGTAGGTGTCGCGGATCCACTGCAGCGCCTCGCGCGGGTCGGTGAAGGTCACCACCGGCCGCGACGGATCCATCTGGAACGCCAGGCTGTCGATAAACGACTTGCTGTCGTCGACGAGCACCGTCAGGATCGGGTGGTGGAAGACCGACAGATTCCTGTCCTGGGGGTTGAATGTCATGTTGCGTTCGGCTTGAGCGTCTCTCGGACACTTCGGGCGGGTGGGTTCGGCGCGGCAGGGGACGGACCTGTGCGGCCGGGCCGGTGGCGGATCGGCCCGCGAACACTCCGTGGCCGAAGACCGGAACCAGTATAGCGCGCTCGCGCCCCCGCGCAACCGCAGTGCGGCGGGGTTGAAGGAGGGGGGTGACGCCGGGGCGTGGCGCGTGTGGCGTGCGGGCAGCGGCGCCGGGCACGGGCGTGGCCCGCGCCCGGCGCCCTGGCGTGCTCAGTCGACGGCCTTGCCCATGTCCTCGACCACCTTCTTGGCGTCGCCGAACACCATCATGGTCTTGTCCATGTAGAACAACTCGTTGTCGAGACCGGCATAGCCGGCCGCCATCGAGCGCTTGTTCACGATGATGGTCTTGGCCTTGTAGGCTTCCAGGA
>NZ_JBFTLQ010000022.1:0-92894 GCF_056396525.1 Cupriavidus sp. 05T41 | reverse complement strand
ATCCGCTACGAGGCCATCACCACGCAAGCCGCGCTGGAGGCCTTCATGCGCCGCGTGGAAACCGCGCCGCTGGTGGCCATCGATACCGAGACCACTTCACTTGATCCGATGCAGGCACAGCTGGTCGGCATCTCGATGTCGATCGAGCCGGGCGAGGCCGTCTATATCCCCGTGGCCCACGTCGGTCCCGACGTGGCCGGCCTGGAAGCGCGCGGGCAGCTGGCGCGCGAGTTCGTGCTCGAACGCATGCGCAAGTGGCTGGAGGACCCCGCGCGCGCCAAGCTCGGCCAGCACCTGAAGTACGACGTGCACGTGTTCGCCAACCACGGCATCGCGCTGCGCGGCGTCGCGCACGACACCATGCTGCAAAGCTACGTGCTGGCATCGCACCGCAACCACGGCATGGACAGCCTGGCCGAGCGCGTGCTCGGCCTCAAGACCATCACCTACGAAGAAGTGTGCGGCAAGGGCGCGAGCCAGATCTGCTTCGACCAGATCGATATCGCGCGCGCCACCGAGTACGCTGCCGAGGATGCCGACGTCACGCTGCGCCTGCACGGCAATATGTACCCGCAGGTGGAAGCCTTGCGCGGGCTGCACTACGTCTACGAGCAGATCGAGATGCCGGTCTCGGTGGTGCTGCAGAAGATCGAGCGCAACGGCGTGCTGATCGATGCGGAGCGCCTGGGCGCGCAGAGCGCGCAACTCGGCCAGCGCATGCTGGAGCTGGAAAAGGCCGCTTACGAGGCCGCCGGCCAGCCGTTCAACCTCGGCTCGCCCAAGCAGATCGGCGAGATCCTGTTCGGCCAGATGAAGCTGCCGGTGGTCAAGAAGACCGCCAGCGGCGCGCCGTCCACCGACGAAGAGGTATTGCAGAAGCTGGCCGAGGACTACCCGCTGCCCAAGCTGCTGCTGGACTACCGCGGCCTGGCCAAGCTCAAGTCGACCTACACCGACAAGCTGCCGAAGATGGTCAACGCGTCCACGGGCCGCGTGCACACCAGCTACGGGCAGGCCACCGCGGTGACGGGCCGGCTCGCGTCAACCGAGCCGAACCTGCAGAACATTCCCGTGCGCACGGAGGAAGGACGGCGCATCCGCGAGGCCTTCATCGCCGGCCCCGGCAACGTGATCGTCTCCGCCGACTACTCGCAGATCGAACTGCGCATCATGGCCCATATCTCGGGCGACGAGAACTTGTTGCGCGCCTTCGCCGAAGGCGCCGACGTGCACCGCGCCACCGCGGCGGAGATCTTCGGCGTGGAACAGGCCGCCGTCAACAGCGAGCAGCGCCGCTACGCCAAGGTCATCAACTTCGGCCTGATCTACGGCATGAGCGCGTTCGGCCTGGCCAGCAACCTCGGCATCGAGCGCGAGGCCGCCAAGCATTACATCGACCGCTACTTCATGCGCTATCCGGGCGTGGCGCGCTATATGGAGGAGACACGCCAGACCGCGCGCGAACAGGGCTTCGTCGAGACCGTGTTCGGCCGCCGCCTGTGGCTGCCCGACATCAACGGCGGCAACGGCCCGCGCCGCCAGGGCGCCGAGCGCGCGGCCATCAACGCGCCGATGCAGGGCACCGCGGCCGACCTGATCAAGCTGTCGATGATCGCCGTGCAGGGCTGGCTGGAGCGCGACGGGCTCGGTACGCGCCAGGTCATGCAGGTGCACGACGAACTGGTGCTGGAAGTGCCCGAGGCCGAACTGGAGCTGGTCAAGGTCAAGCTGCCGGAACTGATGTGCGGCGTGACGGAGCTGCGCGTGCCGCTGGTGGCCGAGGTGGGCAGCGGCAGCAACTGGGAGGAAGCGCACTAAGCGCTGCGCCTGCTCCCGCCTCTGCGCTTTTCCCAACACATGGGCTGCGCGCCGGCATTGCCGGCGCGGTGGTATTCCTGCATTCTGGTTTCGATTGAAGCGACCGCTGAATCGGTGAATGGCGTCTTGCCAGTCGTGCTGCTGTGCAGCAAACTGGCGAAAAGCCATGCCGGCCGACGCGCGTCTGGCCCTGCGGCTATAAGCATTTCGACGACACTGGGTAGATCATGAGCACAGAGAGGGCGCATCGCATCATCGTAGTGGGAGGAGGCGCAGGCGGGCTGGAACTGGTGACGCGGCTGGGCGACAAGCTCGGCAAGAGCGGGGCAGCGCAGGTGGTGCTGGTGGACCGCTCGCCGACGCACATCTGGAAACCGCTGCTGCATGAAGTCGCGGCCGGCAGCATGGATCCCAACACCCACCAGCTCGAATACGTGGCGCAGGCGCGCTGGCACGACTTCGAGTTCCAGCAGGGCGAGCTAACCGGGGTCGACCGGTCGCGCAAGACCATCTCGGTGGCCGCCTGCGTCGATCTCGATGGCATGGAGCTGCTGCCCGCGCGCGAATTGCCCTATGACACCCTGGTGCTGGCGATCGGTTGCGTCACGCATTTCTTCGGCGTGCCGGGCGCCGCCGACAACGCCATCGCCCTCGATACCGTGGCCCAGGCCGAGCGCTTCCGCCGCCGGCTGATCGCGGCCTGCGTGCGCGCGCAGAACGCGCGCGGACGCGTCGGCGAGGACGGGCGGCCACGCGTGGACGTGGCCATCATCGGGGCCGGCGCAACCGGCGTCGAGCTCTCCGCGGAGCTGCGCAATACCGCGCACGTGCTCAGCGCCTACGGCCTGCACCAACTCGATCCGCGCCGCGACGTGCGCATCCACGTGATCGAGGCCGGCCCGCGCATCCTGCCTGCGCTGTCCGAGCGCGTCTCCAGCGAAACCACCAAATTGCTGCACAAGCTGGGCATCGATGTCTTCACCGCCGAGCGCGTCACCGAGGTCACCGCGAATGCGGTGCTGACCGCCAGCGGCAAGCGCATCGACGCCGACCTGACGGTGTGGGCCGCCGGCATCACTGCGCCGCCGGTGCTGGCCAGTCTCGGCCTGCCGGTCAGCCGGATGGGGCAGATCGTGGTCAAGCCCACGCTGCAAAGCGAGGGGGATCCCGATATCTTCGCCTTCGGCGACTGCGCCAGCTGCCCGTGGCCGGAGAAGCAGACGGCCGTGCCGCCGCGCGCCCAGGCCGCGCACCAGCAGGCCACCTTCCTCTTCGGCGCGCTGCGCGCACGCATCGAGGGCAAGCCGCTGCCCGCGTTCCAGTTCAAGGACCTGGGCTCGCTGGTGTCGCTCGGGCACTTCAGCGCGGTCGGCAGCCTGATGGGCGGGCTGATCGGCGGCTCGATGTTCATCGAGGGCCTGATGGCGCGGGTGATGTACAGCTCGCTGTACCGCATGCATGTGCTGGCGCTGCACGGCGCCGTGCGCATGGGGCTGGACACCGTCACCCACTGGCTGCGCAGCAAGACCAGCCCGCGCGTCAAGCTCCACTGACGGGGGGCGACAGCCCTCTTGCCCCGCCGCGTGCGTTTCACGCCATGTTTGCTTAGAATCGGTCTCCCGCCCACTCTCCAAGCAGGAGACCGCATGCTGAAGCCAGAAGTGGAAAGCCTTGTACCCGGCCAGTCCTTCGACCGCCGGACGTTCGTCAAGACGGCACTGGGTTCGGCGTTTGCCGCGGCCGCCCTGCCGGTGATGGCGCAGGCCATCAAGACCGACTTCGCCGGGCTGACCGCCGGCGAGGTCACCATCGCCTCGGGCGGCTTCCAGATGCCTGCCTACCGCGCCCAGCCGGAGGGCAAGACCAACCTGCCGGTGGTGCTGGTGGTCAGCGAGATCTTCGGCGTGCACGAGCATATCGCCGACATCTGCCGGCGCTTCGCCAAGCTGGGCTACCTCGCCATCGCGCCCGAGCTGTTTGCGCGCCAGGGAGATCCGGCCAGTTTCGGCACCATCCAGGAACTGCAGGCCAAGCTGGTCTCCAAGGTGCCCGACGAGCAGGCCGTGGGCGATCTCGATGCAGCCGTGGCCTGGGCCGCCGCCAATGGCGGCAATACCAGCCGCCTGGCCATCACCGGCTTCTGCTGGGGCGGGCGCATCACCTGGCTGTATGCCGCGCACAGCAAGCAACTGAAGGCCGCCGTGGCCTGGTATGGCCAGCTGGTAGGCGAGCCGAACCCGCTCAAGCCGAAGAACCCGTCCGACCTGGCAGCCGAACTCGAGGTGCCCGTGCTGGGCTTGTACGGCGGCAAGGATACCGGCATCACGCAGGAACACGTGGCCAGGATGAAGGCGGCCCTGGCGGCGACGGACAATCCCAACGCCCGTGCGTCGGTCTTCGTGGTCTATCCGGATGCCGGGCATGCCTTCAATGCCGACTACCGGCCAAGCTACCGCGAGGCCGATGCCAGGGACGGCTGGCAACACTGCCTGACCTGGTTCAAGCAGCGCGGCGTCTAGGCGCCGCGCGGGGCGCCGTACGACGCATTTGCAAAGTCGGCGCCAATCTACGTACAATGCGGGCTTCGTTTCTTGCAACACTGTTGCGTTTGAGATCGATGCGGCTCCCCAGGGGGCGCATAGCCGATCCCTGGAGCCCATCATCGATTCCACCCTTGTCTACATCCTGCTAGCTGCCACGATTTCGGGGGTGGGCAGTATCTTCGGGGCGGCCCTGCTGTCGCTGACGGTGGCCTCGCGCGTGGTGGAGCGCATGGTGAGCTTCTCGGTCGGGGTGCTGCTGGCTACCGCCTTGCTGCATTCCCTGCCCGAGGCGTTCGAGTCGGGGGCCGATCCGCGTGCCCTGTTCGGCACGCTGCTGGCCGGCTTGCTGGGCTTCTTCCTGCTGGAGAAGATCGCGCTGCTGCGCCACTCGCACCATCACGAGGGCGACGGGCACCACCATCACCACGGCCATGACCGCGAGGAAGCCGGGCGCAGCGGCCTGACCATCCTGGTCGGCGATACCTTCCACAACTTCGCCGACGGCATCGTGATCGCCGCGGCCTTCCTGGCCGACCCGCATATCGGCCTGGTCACCGCGCTGGCCATCGCCGCCCATGAAATCCCGCAGGAAGTGGGCGATTTCATCGTGCTGCTCAATGCCGGCTTTTCCAAGGCGCGCGCCTTCGCGTTCAACTTGCTGTCCAGCCTGGCGGCCATCGCCGGCGGCCTGGTGGGCTACTACCTGCTGGACCAGATGAGCGGCTGGATTCCCTACGTGCTGGTGATCGCGTCAAGCAGCTTCGTCTACATCGCGGTGAGCGACCTGATGCCGCAGATGCAGCGCAAGCCGCGCTGGCGCGAATCGATCATCCAGGTGGTGCTGGTGGCAACCGGCATCTGCGCCATCGTCTTCATCACCAACGGCGTGCACGAGGGGCATGGCCACCGCCACGCCGGCGCGGTGGCGTCGGTCCGTTAAGGAACTACGCGCCGCTCGCCACCGGCCTGGCCGGATCGGCGCACCATTCGCTCCAGGAGCCCGGGTACAGGGCGGCGCCGCGCAGGCCCGCCACTTCCAGCGCCAGCAGGTTGTGGCAGGCGGTCACGCCGGAGCCGCACTGCATGACGGCCTCGCTGGCCGGCCTGGCGCCGAGCACCTGCGTGAATTCCTGCCGCAGCGCGGCGGCGGACTTGAAGCTGCCGTCGGCCAGCAGGTTGTCCTTGAAGAACCGGTTGGCCGCGCCGGGAATATGTCCGCCGACCGGATCCAGGGTCTCGTTCTCGCCGCGGAAGCGGTCGGGCGCGCGGGCGTCCACCACCAGCCGGCCCCGCTCGTCGATATTGGCAAGCACCAGGTTCGCGTCCACCGTTGCCGCCAGCGATGCCTTGCCGGTGAGCGTGCCCGCCGTCGCGGGCTCGGGCGTGCTGCCCGCTTCCAGCGGCAGGCCGGCTGCCACCCACGCGTTCTTGCCGCCGTCCAGCACCGCCACCGCCTCATGTCCCAGCCAGCGCAGCAGCCACCACAGGCGCGCCGCATACATGCCGCCCTGGGCGTCGTAGGCAATCACCTGGCTGTCTTCGTTGACGCCGAGCACGCGCAGGCGCGCGGTCAGCGCGTTGGGGTCGGGCAGGGGATGGCGGCCGTTGCTGCCGGTCTTCTCGCCGGACAGTTCATTGTCCAGGTGCAGGTAGAAGGCGCCCGGCAGGTGGCCGGCATGGTAGGACTCGCGGCCGGCGGCCGGGTTTGCCAGGTCGAAGCTGCAGTCGATCACGACGCTGTGGCGGCCGCTGTCTTCGCGCAGCGCGCGCAGGTCCTGGCTGGAAATCAGGGTGGTGAACATGGAATAGCCTCTGGTTGTGAAAGCACTCTGGCGCGACGCGGGACGGGCACGGCGCGCCACGTTGGATGCTACACCTCGGGGTGGACTTCGGCCTCCGCCGACTTGACCGGGGTATTGCGCGTGGGCTGCTGGTTGGAACCCTCCCGCGCGCGCGTCAGGGTGGTGACGATGCCGCTGGCGATAATGAGGGCCATGCCCAGCCACGACAGCCAGTTGAGCTTGTCGCTCCAGACCAGCATGCCCCACAGGCTGGAAAACACGATGCCGGCGTATTGCAGGTTGGCGGTAAGCAGCGTGTTGCCGCGCTTGTAGGCGCGCGTCATGGCGGTCTGGCCCAGGGTGGCGAGCACGCCGATCCCCAGCAGCAGGCCCGCGCCGTGCCAGCTATGCGCGCTGTGGCCGCTGAACAGCATCCAGGCCAGCCCGACCACCATGCCCACCGCGGAGAAATAGAACACGATGCGGCCCTCGGGCTCGCCCAGCTGACCGAGCTGGCGCACTTCCACATAGGCCAGCGCGGTGAAGATGCCGGAGATCAGGCCGATCAGGCCGCCGGTGAGCTGATCGTGGCCCACCGACGGTTGCAGCAGGCACAGCACGCCGGCGAAGGACATCAGGATGGCGCCGATCAGCTTGCGGTCGGCGCCGCCGGTGCCGGTCAGCGCGGCGCCGGCGCCCAGGATCAGGGCGATCCATACCGGCGACATGTAGTT
Source organism: Cupriavidus sp. 05T41 (assembly GCF_056396525.1). NCBI lineage: Bacteria > Pseudomonadati > Pseudomonadota > Betaproteobacteria > Burkholderiales > Burkholderiaceae > Cupriavidus > Cupriavidus sp. 05T41. The sequence continues at coordinate 86,018 of NZ_JBFTLQ010000022.1, read as the reverse complement.
CAGCGTCATCGCCGTGGCCAGCGGCAGCAGCGTGATCGAGGTGAACCACAGCAGCAGCGCGGTCACGCCGAACAGGCTGCGCTTGATATGCATGACCATGTGCGGCGTGCGTACCGAGACGCCCGACGATGACAGCACCACCCACATGATGATCACGCTCACCAGGCTGCGGTAGAACACGATCTCGCCCGTGGTGTACAGCTCGGACGCCAGCTTGACGCCCACCCCCATCAAGGAAAAGGCGAAGGCGGCGAACAGCATCCAGAGCGATTGCATGGCGGGGGCGAAAAGGAGGAATGAACAGCGCGCGGACCCGGCCCCCGGCGAGAACAGGAGGCCGCGCCCGCGAAAGGCTTCGCGCAGGCGAAGGGCCGGCGCGCGCCGGCGAGGCGTCGGGCGCACACCGGATGGGCGATTGTATCAGTGCGAGTGCACCGCAACAAAGGCAAAACGGACCGCCGGGGCGGTCCGTTTCATCGGTTTTGGGGCTTTTGCCACGGTGGCGGCCGCCAGGCGATCAGTCCTGGAAGGACATGGCGCGGCGATACCATTCATGGAAGTGCTGCATGCCGTCTTCCATGGGGGACTGGTACGGGCCGGTTTCGCTGACCCCGCGCCTGAGCAAAGCCTTGCGGCCCGCATCCATGCGCTCGGCGATCTCGTCGTCTTCCACGCACGTTTCCATGTAGGCCGCGCGCTCGGCCTCGACGAATTCGCGCTCGAACAGCACGATTTCCTCGGGGTAGTAGAACTCCACCACATTGCGCGTCTTGTTCGGTCCGAGCGGATGCAGCGTCGAAACCACCAGCACATGCGGGTACCACTCCACCATGATGTTGGGGTAGTAGGTCAGCCAGATCGCGCCGTACTTCGGCAACACGCCGTTGTTGAAGCGCAGCACCGCCTCGTGCCATTTCTGGTACGTCGGGCTGCCCGGGCGCTTGAGCCCGGCGTGCAGTCCCACCGTCTGGACGCTGTGCCAGTCGCCGAACTCCCAGCTCAGGTCGTCGCAGGAAACGAAGCTGCCCAGGCCCGGGTGGAACGGCACGACGTGATAGTCCTCCAGATAGACCTCGATGAAGGTCTTCCAGTTGTAGTCGCACTCGTGGATCTCGACGTGGTCGAGCATGTAGCCGTCGAAGTCCAGGTCTTCGGCCACGCCCAGGCGGGCGAGGTCGGCGCGCACGTCGCGCTGGCCTTCGAACAGCAGCCCGTTCCAGTTCTGCAGCGGCGAGCGGTTCAGGTGCACGCACGGCTGCTTGTCGAAATGCGGCGCGCCGAGCAGTTCGCCCTTCAGGTCGTAGGTCCAGCGATGCAGCGGGCAGACGATGTTCGGCGTATTGCCGCGGCCGTTGAGCATGATGGCCTGCCGGTGGCGGCAGACATTGGACAGGAGCTCGATTCCATCCGGGTTGCGGACCAGGATGCGGCCCTCTTCCTCGGCGGCGAGCGCCTGGTAGTCGCCTGCTTCGGGGACCATCAGTTCATGGCCGACGTAGCCGGGGCCCTTCTTGAACAGCAGTTCCAGTTCTTGTTGATGCAGCGCCTCGTCGAAGTAGACGTTGACGGGCAGTTGCGAATCAGCCGGCACCAGTTTCAGCGCGGTGCTGAGATTGGACATTATCCCCACTCCCTATGACAGGCGAAAGCAGTGAACAACCCAACCATCGAAAGAAATCGATTTGGGAAAGACAGTCAGTCGCGCCCAGGCCTGCTTCCCGGCCGTGGAGTTGAGATCGCGCTGACGAACCGCGGATTGTACCCGAGCCAAAATGTTAAGGGACTGATTATTTTGCCTTTTTAGCGAAAAAGTCGACCCGGGTCGTCATGGGGGTGCGGTTGCGGGCGCATTCGGAAAGACGACCCAAGCGCACAAGTCACTTTCCGGCAACGCCATGCACACACGCATGCATGGATGGGGCCAATCTCGCGCTTTGGCGTAAAATCCCAGCTTCCCCAGATTCAATGTCCGCAATGCCCAAGACTACGAGCTCCCCGGCCCAGGCCGATCCGGCCTCGGCCGACCAGCGGTCCGCCACCGCGACGCCCGCATCCTATGAGGCCGCCATGGCCGAACTGGAGGCACTGGTGGCCAGCATGGAAGGCGGGGCACTGCCGCTGGAAGATTCGTTGGCGGCGTACAAGCGCGGCGCGGAGCTGGTGAGGTATTGCCAGCAGACGCTCGAGCGCGTGGAACAGCAGGTCAAGGTGCTGGAGGGCGATGTACTGAAGTCCGCCCCGGCCGAGGCCACGATGGCGGGAGAGCAGGAATGAGCGAATCCAGGCAGAATCTCGACGCCGGCGATTTCGCCGGCTGGATGCGCGCCCGGGGCGCCAGGACCGAAACGGCGCTCGAGGCCGAGCTGCCCGCCGTCGATACCGTGCCCGGCAAGCTGCATGACGCGATGCGGTATGCTGTGCTCGGCGGCGGCAAGCGAGTACGGCCGTTGCTGGTGCACGCTGCCGGCGAAGTGGCTGGTGCCACACCCGAGGCCTGCGATGCCGCGGCCTGCGCGGTGGAGATGATCCACGCGTATTCGCTGGTGCATGACGACATGCCTTGCATGGACGACGACGACCTGCGTCGCGGGCGTCCCACCGTGCACAAGGCCTATGATGAGGCGACGGCGCTGCTGGTAGGCGACGCGCTGCAGACCCAGGCGTTCATGGTCCTGGCCGAATCGGCTTCGCTGGCCTCGCTCGATGCTGCCGCGCGCATGCGCCTGGTGGCGGAACTGGCCCGGGCCTCCGGCTCGGTCGGCATGGCGGGCGGGCAGGCAATCGACCTGCAGCACGTCGGCCTGGCCATGTCGCTGGATGAACTCGAAGCGATGCACCGCATGAAGACCGGTGCCCTGTTGCGCGCCAGCGTGCGCATGGGCGCCTATTGCGGCAAGGTGGACGAAGCCGGCCTGGCCGCGCTCGACCGTTATGCCGCGGCTGTTGGGCTGGCGTTCCAGGTGGTGGACGATATCCTCGACGTGACTGCGGATACCGCCACGCTGGGCAAGACCGCCGGCAAGGATGCCGCCAACGACAAGCCGACCTATGTCTCGCTGATGGGCCTCGAGCCCGCCCGCGAGCTGGCAGCGAAATTGCGCGCCTCGGCGCACGAGGCGCTGGCGGTGTTCGGCGCGCGCGCCAAACGCCTGGGCGAACTGGCCGATCTGATCGTGCTGCGCTCGAATTGAACTGATAAGCAGAAAACCGATAACCGGGCACAAGAATCCGGCCGCCGAACGGACATTATGACCTACGCACTGCTCAAAACCATAGAAGACCCCGCCGCCCTCCGCAGGCTGGACCGGCGCCAGCTCCAGACGCTGGCCGATGAACTCCGCGCCTACGTGCTCGAATCCGTGTCGCAGACCGGCGGCCACCTGTCGTCCAATCTCGGCACGGTCGAGCTGACCATCGCCCTGCACTATGTGTTCGACACCCCCGAGGACCGCGTGGTATGGGACGTCGGCCACCAAAGCTACCCGCACAAGATCCTGACCGGACGGCGCGACCGCATGCATTCGCTGCGCCAGTGGGGTGGCATCTCGGGCTTCCCGCGCCGCTCGGAAAGCGAATACGACACCTTCGGCACCGCCCATTCCTCGACCTCGATCTCGGCCGCGCTCGGCATGGCGCTGGGCGCGCGCACGCAGGGCGAGAAGCGCGTAGCGATCGCCGTGATCGGCGACGGCGCGATGACCGCGGGCATGGCCTTCGAAGCCATGAACAATGCGGGCGTCTACAAGGACCTGCCGCTGCTGGTGGTGCTCAACGACAACGACATGTCGATCTCGCCCCCGGTCGGCATGCTCAACCGCCACCTCGCGCGCCTGATGAGCGGCCAGTTCTATGCCTCGACCAAGAAGCATATCGAACGCGTGCTGTCGGTGGCGCCGCCGGTGCTGGAATTCGCCAAGCGCTTCGAGGAACACGCCAAGGGCATGATGGTGCCGGCGACGATGTTCGAAGAGTTCGGCTTCAACTACATCGGCCCGATCGACGGCCATGACCTCGAGTCGCTGGTGCCGACGCTGCAGAACATCCGCCAGCGCGCCCTCGAAGGGGGCGGCCCGCAGTTCCTGCACGTGGTCACCAAGAAGGGCCAGGGCTACAAGCTGGCCGAGGCCGACCCGATCCTGTACCACGGCCCGGGCAAGTTCAATCCGGCCGAAGGCATCCGCCCGTCGGCCAAGCCGGCGCGCAAGACCTACACCCAGGTGTTCGGCGACTGGCTGTGCGACATGGCCGCGGCCGATTCGCGCCTGGTGGCGGTGACGCCGGCCATGCGCGAAGGCTCGGGCATGGTCGAGTTCGAGAAGCGCTTCCCGGACCGCTACTACGACGTGGGCATCGCCGAGCAGCACGCGGTGACGTTCGCCGGCGGCCTGGCCTGCGAGGGCCTGCACCCCGTGGTGGCGATCTATTCGACGTTCCTGCAGCGCGGCTACGACCAGCTGATCCACGACGTGGCGCTGCAGAACCTGCCGGTGGTGTTCGCGCTGGACCGCGCGGGCCTGGTCGGCGCCGACGGCGCCACCCACGCGGGTGCCTACGATATCGCCTTCCTGCGCTGCATCCCCAACATGATGGTGATGACGCCGGCCGACGAGAACGAATGCCGCCAGCTGCTGACCACCGCGTTCCAGCAGGATTGTCCGACCGCCGTGCGCTATCCGCGCGGCGCGGGCGCCGGCGTGGCGACCGAGGCGGCACTGACCGCACTGCCGGTGGGCAAGGGCGAGATGCGCCGCACTGGCGGCGCGCGCGCCGGCCAGCGCGTGGCCATCCTGGCCTTCGGCTCGATGCTGCATCCTGCGCTGGGCGCGGCCGAGGCGCTCGACGCTTCGGTGGCCAACATGCGCTTCGTCAAGCCGCTCGATGAAGAGCTGGTGAAGAAGCTGGCGCGCGAGCACGACTATCTCGTCACCGTCGAAGAAGGCTGCGTGATGGGCGGTGCGGGCAGCGCGGTGCTCGAAGCGCTGGCCGCTGCCGGTGTCGCGGTGCCGGTGCTGCAGCTCGGCCTGCCCGACCGCTTCGTCGACCACGGCGACCCCGCCTTCCTGCTCTCGCAGTGCGGGCTGGACGCTGCCGGCATCGAGCACTCGGTGCGCGAACGCTTCAACCTGGCCGCGGCGACGGTCGCCACGCGCGCGGCCTGATCCTGCCCCGCATGCCCGCTGCCGGCGGGCGTGCGCTTGCCGCGCGCTGATCCCCCTGCGCATCCCCGCGCTCCGTGTGCGGGTATCGTCTCCGCCCGGGCAGCCCCGGGCGATTTCACTTAGAATCCCACGTTCTGTGTTCGCAGCTGCGGGAGGCATGGGTTGCCGTCGCCCGCGGTTTCACACTCGTTGCGCGGCAGTGTTGTCTGCGAAAAATGCCGCGACCGTAGAGGAAACCTAGGAATCCGGTATGAATGACATCAATCCCGCCTTCGTGATGCCCGACGTGCAGTCGAGCCTCGACACCCGCCAGATCCCCATCCAGCGGGTCGGCGTGAAAGGCGTGCGTTATCCCCTGTCGCTGAAGACGCCGGCTGGCGTGCAGGCCACCGTTGGCACCTTCAATCTCGACGTGCACCTGCCCGCCGACCAGAAGGGCACGCATATGTCGCGCTTCGTGGCCTTGCTCGAGGAAGAGCGCGAGCCGCTCGAACCGGCCACCTTCCGCAGGCTGCTCGACAAGATGCTGCTCAAGCTCGAGGCCGAGGCCGGCCGCATCGAAGTCACCTTCCCGTATTTCATCAACAAGGTCGCGCCGGTATCGGGCGTGCAATCGCTGATGGACTATGAGGTCACCCTGGTCGGCGAAGTGCGCAACGGCGCCGCCAAGGTATCGCTGAAGGCATTGGTGCCGGTCACCAGCCTGTGCCCGTGCTCCAAGAAGATCTCGCAGTACGGTGCGCACAACCAGCGTTCGCACATCACCATGAATGTCGAGCTGGCGGGCGACCTGCCGGTCGAGGCGCTGGTGCGCATGGCCGAGGAAGAAGCCTCGTGCGAGCTGTGGGGCCTGCTCAAGCGCCCGGACGAGAAGTTCGTCACCGAGCGCGCCTATGAAAATCCGAAGTTCGTCGAGGACCTAGTGCGCGACATCGCCATGCGCCTCAATGCGGACGAGCGCATCGTGGCGTACGTGCTCGAGGCGGAGAATTTCGAATCCATCCACAATCACAGCGCCTACGCCGTGATCGAGCGGGACAAGCGGGTCGCCTGATCGTCTGCATGCTGCCGGCGGGCGCAGGCAGCATGCGGTCCGCCGGACCTGCCGGGCGCTAGGCCGGCAGCCGGATATCCGACAGTTCCCAGCGCGGCGTCACGCCATAGCTGTAGTCGCGCTGCGCCAGCTGCGGCGCGGCCTGCAGGCGCATCGCGCCGGCGAAGGCGATCATCGCGCCGTTGTCGGTGCAGAACGCCAGGTCGGGGTAATGCACCTCGATCTTCTTCTGCGCGGCGAGCTGGTTCAGCCGCTCGCGCAACTGCCGGTTGGCGCCCACGCCGCCGGCCACCACCAGCCTGCGGTGCCCGGTCTGCTTGAGCGCGGCCATCGACTTGGCGGCCAGCACGTCGACGATGGCGTCGACGAACGAGCGCGCCAGGTTGGCGCGGTCCTGCTCGCACACATTGCCGAGCTTGCGGGTTTGCGTCAGCACCGCCGTCTTGAGTCCGGCAAAGGAAAAATCCAGGTTGCCCGAATGCAGCATCGGCCGCGGCAGCGCGAAGGCGCCGGGCGTGCCGAATTCGGCCAGCCGCGATACCTCGGGCCCGCCCGGATAGTTCAGGCCGAGCAGCTTGGCGGTCTTGTCGAAGGCTTCGCCGGCGGCGTCGTCCAGCGTTTCTCCCAGCAGCGTGTAGTCGCCGATGCCGCGCACCTCCATCAGTTGCGTGTGCCCGCCGGACACCAGCAAGGCAACGAAGGGGAAGGGCGGCGGATCGCGCGTCAGCAGCGGCGACAGCAGGTGGCCTTCGAGATGGTGCACGCCGAGCATCGGCACATTGAGTGCGAAGCCCAGCGCATTGGCGACCGATGCCCCTACCAGCAGCGCGCCGGCCAGGCCGGGTCCCTGCGTGAACGCGATCGCGTCGATGTCGGCGCGGGTGCGCCCGGCCTCGCCGAGGATCTGCTGCAGCAGCGGCAGCACCCGGCGGATGTGGTCGCGCGAGGCGAGTTCGGGCACCACGCCGCCGTAGTCGCGATGCATGGCGATCTGCGAATGGAGTGCGTGGGAGAGCAGGCCGGCCCCGGTGTCGTAGAGGGCCAGGCCGGTTTCGTCGCAGGAGGATTCGATGCCGAGGACAAGCATGGGAAGCGCCGGGCCGGCCTCGGGCGGGGCCGGCAAATCAAGGGGTTGGCGCAGGCCGCGGCCCGTGTGGGCGGTGGCCTGGCGCAAGGCCAGCAGGGTAGCACAGCGGCGCTGGCCCCGCTTTTCGCTACAATCGCCGCTTCTTCAGCAGGCAGGATGGACATGAGCAGCAGGCAGACCACGGGAGCCGGGCAGGGTAGCGCGCGCGCCGGGCGCTTCGACGTGGCGGTGCTCGGCGCCGGGGCCGCGGGCATGATGTGCGCCGCGGTGGCGGGGCAGGGCGGCGCCAACGTGGTGCTGGTCGACCACGCCACGAAGCTGGCGGAGAAGATCCGCATCTCCGGCGGCGGGCGCTGCAACTTCACCAACCTGCAGGCTGGCCCGGCCAATTATCTGTCTGGCAATCCGCACTTTTGCCGCTCGGCGCTGGCGCGCTACACGCCGCAGGATTTCCTCGGCCTGATGCGCCGCCATGAGATCGACTGGCACGAAAAACACCGCGGCCAGCTGTTCTGCAACGACAGCGCCGAGCAGGTGATCGACATGCTGGGCGCCGAATGCGGGGCTGGCGACGTGGCCTGGCGCACCGGTTGCAGCGTCGAGGAGGTGCGCCGCGAAGGCGACGATTTCCTGGTGATGACCACGCAGGGGCCGATCCGGGCCGGCGCGCTGGTGGTGGCGACCGGTGGCCTGTCGATTCCCAAGATCGGCGCCACCGACCTGGGCTACCGGATCGCCCGCCAGTTCGGCCTCGGCATGGTCGAGACGCGCCCCGCGCTGGTGCCGCTGACCTTCGACGGGCAGGGCTGGGCGCCGTTCGCGCCGCTGGCCGGCGTTTCGATGGAGGTGGACATCGCCTCCGGCGGCGGCAAGGCCGCCGGCGCCTTCCGCGAAGACCTGCTGTGGACGCACCGTGGCCTGTCCGGCCCCGCCGTGCTGCAGATTTCCAGTTTCTGGCGGCCGGGTACGCCCATCACCATCGATCTGTTCGACGGCAACGATGCGAGCGACTGGCTGCTGGAGCACAAGGGCAGCAGCCGCAAGCACCTGGCCAACCTCCTGGCCGAGCGCCTGCCGGCGCGGCTGGCCGACGCCTGGTGCGCGGCGGCCGGCCTGAACGGCGCCCAGCCGCTGCACGACATGCCCGACAAGTCCCTGCGCCGGCTCGGCGCGGCGCTCAACGGCTGGCAACTGGTGCCGTCCGGGACCGAGGGCTACCGCAAGGCCGAGGTGACGCTTGGCGGCGTGGACACCCGCGGCTTGTCGTCGAGCTCGATGATGGCGCGTACCGTGCCCAATCTCTATTTCATCGGCGAAGTGGTCGACGTGACCGGATGGCTGGGCGGCTACAACTTCCAGTGGGCGTGGGCATCCGGGGTGGCCGCAGGCCAGTCTGTTGCGGAAATCGCACGGGCCGCGGGACAGGGCGCTGCCTAGGCTGCGCCCTGCGATTTCCTGCAATGCGGACTTGACAACCCCTGTGCTAAACTTTGCGCTTTCGCAAAAACCTCGCAGTACCGTTTAACCGCTGCTACATATTTCAGCACATGACTACCATCCGCCTTAAAGACAATGAGCCGTTTGAAGTCGCCATGCGCCGTTTCAAGCGCACCATCGAAAAGAATGGGTTGATTACCGAGTTGCGGGCTCGCGAGTTTTACGAAAAGCCGACGGCCGAGCGCAAGCGCAAGAAGGCCGCTGCCGAGAAGCGCCACTACAAGCGCATCCGCAGCCAGATGCTGCCGAAGAAGCTGTACTGACCGTACCTTCGCATCTGCGTCAGAACCCGCTGCGGGCAAGGCCCCGGCGGGTTTTTGCATTGGCGGCCGCGCGGCAGGCCGTGTTCCCCGGTCGCCCCCGTCCCGCATCACTCTATCTGGAAGATTGCCATGTCCCTCAAAGCCCGTATCAGCGATGACATGAAGGCCGCCATGCGTGCCCGCGAGTCCGAGCGCCTCGGTACCATCCGCCTGCTGCTGGCCGCCATCAAGCAAAAGGAAGTGGATGAGCGTATCGAGCTCGACGATGCCGCCGTGCAGGCCGTGATCGACAAGCTGATCAAGCAGCGCAAGGACTCCATCACCCAGTTCACGCAAGCCGGCCGCACCGATCTCGCGGACAAGGAAAGCGCCGAGGTGGAAGTGCTCAAGGCCTATATGCCCGCGGCCCTGTCCGACGCCGAAGTGGCCGCCGAAGTGCAGAAGGCCGTGGCCGAGAGCGGCGCGGCCGGCCCGCAGGATATGGGCAAGGTGATGGCCGTGCTCAAGCCCCGCCTGGCAGGCCGCGCCGACATGACGGCGGTTTCCGGCCTGGTCAAGGCCGCGCTGGCCCCGCGCTGAGCGGCAATGCATGCTGCCCCGGGGCGACGGGCGGCCGCTCATCGATGCGCTGCAAAAGTATGTCTTGCGTCGCATTCGGGCCACTACCCCTCGCCGGAGCTCCCTGCAATCCGTTGCGTCTGCACTACAATATAGAGTTAAGGGCCGGGAAAGCGCAGTTCCGGTCACGCTTTTCATCGCCATCATATCGCCGCCGCCCGCTCCCGACGGGCGGTTCGGCACAAGGACGAACAGCCGGGTGATTCCGCAATCCTTCATTCAGGACCTGCTCAACCGTGTCGACATTGTCGACGTGGTGGGCAAATACGTGCAGCTGAAGAAGGGCGGCGCCAATTTCATGGGGCTGTGTCCCTTTCACAACGAGAAGTCGCCGTCGTTCACGGTGTCGCCGACCAAGCAGTTCTATCACTGCTTCGGCTGCGGCGCGCATGGCTCGGCCATCGGCTTCCTGATGGAATACTCCGGCCAGGGCTATCCGGATGCCGTGCGCGAGCTGGCGCAATCGGTCGGCCTGTCGGTGCCGGAGGAGCGCGATCGCCTGCCGCCGGCCCAGCGCGCCGAGCAGCAGGCACGTTCGCTGGCGCTGTCGGACGCCATGACGCGCGCCACCGAGTTCTACCGCAAGCAGTTGCGCGGCGCGCCCCAGGCGGTCCAGTACCTGAAGGGCCGCGGGCTGACCGGCGAGATCGCCGCGCACTTCGGCCTCGGCTATGCGCCGGATGACTGGCAGGGGCTGGAAGCCGTATTCGGCAGCTACCGCGACGACGCCATCGCGGGGCCGCTGGTGGAGGCTGGCCTGCTGATCGAAAGCAGCGAAAAACGCGATGCCGACGGCAAGCCGCGCCGCTACGACCGCTTCCGCGACCGCATCATGTTCCCCATTCGCAACACCAAGGGCCAGGTCATCGGCTTTGGTGGGCGGGTGATGGGGCAGGGCGAGCCCAAGTACCTGAATTCGCCCGAAACGCCGCTGTTCAGCAAGGGCACCGAGCTCTATGGCTTGTTCGAGGCGCGCCATGCGATCCGGGAAACCGGCTACGTTCTGGTGGTCGAAGGCTATATGGATGTGGTCGCGCTGGCCCAGCTGGGCTTTGCCAACGCGGTTGCCACGCTGGGCACCGCGTGCACGGCAGTGCACGTACAGAAGCTGCTGCGCCAGACCGACGCGGTGGTCTTCTCGTTTGACGGCGATGCCGCGGGGCGCCGGGCCGCGCGGCGCGCCCTGGAAGCCTGCCTGCCTTACGTGGCGGACAACAAGACCATCCGCTTCCTGTTCCTGCCGGCCGAACACGATCCGGACAGTTATGTGCGCGAACAGGGGACCGATGCCTTCGCTGCCCAGGTGCGCGACGCCATGCCGCTGTCGCGCTTCTTGCTGCAGGTGGTTGCCGAGGGGCAGGACCTGCGCCAGCCAGAAGGCCGCGCCCGCGCCCAGTATGAGGCCAAGCCGCTGTTGCAGGCCATGCCGGCCGGGGGCCTGCGCCTGCAGATCGTGCGCGAGCTGGCCGATGCCACCGGCACCACGCCGGCCGAGATCGAGGCGGTCTGCGGCCTGGCCAGCTACCCGGCGCGGGTAGGCCGGTTCGCGCAGCCGCGGCCCCGCACCAAGCGTCAGGCGCCCACGGGGCTCGAGCAGCGCGTGTTGCAGCTGCTGATGTGCTACCCGCAGCTCTCGGCCCGGCTCGACGCCGACAGCCGCGCACTGTTGCTGGAAGACGAGCAGGCCGGCGCCGAAGTCCTCGCGCATCTGGTGTCCGCTTGCGACGAGTTGCGTGGCGAAGTGAACTTCGCGGCCTTCAGCGAGCATCTGGCGCAGTCGCCCTACGCCGAGGTCTATGCCAATGTGCGCGCGGCCGTGCTGCGCGAAGAGATCGAAGAGGAGCCCGCCGAGCAGGAGTTCGACGCGGCCATCGCGAAGCTGCTGGCGGAGCCGCTGCGGCGCGAGCTCGATGGCCTGCAGGCGGCGGTGATCGCGGGCACGGCCGATGAGGCCGCCAAGAGCCGCATGCGCTGGCTGGTCAGCGAGATCAACCGCCGGCGGCAGCTGGGATAGGCGCCGCCAGGCCTGCCCGGCGAGGTGCGCCGAAGCGGGCGTGGCGGTGGATGCATTAGGAACAAGTGAAGGCTTGGCCTGGTCGTTTTGAGCTTAAGCCTTGATTTTTCAGGTGAAAACCTCACCTGATGGGAAGCCGGCTAGCTGCAACGTGCTACAATAGTCGGTTTGGATAGCGAAATCTTTCTCTCCAGTTCTGGTGAAAGTGAGCGTGCCAATGGCAAAGGCCAAAGCAACCGAAAAGGTTTCCACTAAAGCTCCCCAAGCGGGGAGCGGCAAGGCGTCCGTGAAATCAACGGCGGCTGCGACGTCAGCCGCGTCAGTCAAGACGCCCGCCCAGCCTGTGCCAGCTAAGACCGCTCGGAGCGCCAAGGCGCCCGCTGCGAGCACTTCCTCCGGAACCCGCATATCCGAAAATTTGAGGCCCTCGACTTCGGCACGCGAGAGCGGCGATAGCGCCAATACAAGCGGCAAGTACGCCGCATCTGTACCAGTGAAAGGCAAGAGTATCACCGTGGCGAAACAGCAGATTACCGAAGTCGAGAGCAAGCGAGCGGCAGCAGCCAGTGCCAAGACCGGAGGCGCCAAGTCGGCCGCCCCCGAGTCGGAGGCCCCGGCACCTGCCACCACTTCCGCCCCCGTTGCATCCGAGCGTCCCGCCGCTCCGGCAGTCAAGCCGGAGCCGAAGAAGCGTGGCCGCAAGCCCAAGGCCGGCATGCAGCACGACGACAGCACCACAGACGACGTGACTGAAGAGCTTTACGAAGATGATATGCCCGCAGCAGCACCTGCTGCGGCGCCCAAGACCGAAAAGCAGAAGGCCCGTGACCGCAAGGCCAAGGAAAAGGCCCTGCTCAAGGAGTTCGCCTCGACCCAGCAGGGCACCGAGGAAGAACTCGAAGCTCGCCGCCAGAAGCTCAAGGCGCTGATCAAGCTGGGCAAGTCGCGCGGTTACCTGACCTACGCGGAAATCAACGATCACCTTCCGGACGACATGGTCGATTCGGAAACGATCGACACCCTGGTCGCCACGCTCAACGACATTGGCATCGCTGTCTACGAACAGGCGCCCGACGCGGAAACCCTGCTGCTCAACGACAACGCACCGTCGGCCACCAGCGAGGAAGAAGCGGAGGAAGAAGCCGAAGCGGCGCTGTCCACCGTGGACTCCGAATTCGGCCGCACCACGGATCCCGTGCGCATGTACATGCGCGAAATGGGTACCGTGGAGCTGCTCACGCGCGAAGGCGAAATCGAAATCGCCAAGCGTATCGAAGCCGGCCTGAAGGACATGGTCATGGCGATCTCGGCTTGCCCGGTCACCATTTCCGAAATCCTGGCCCTGGCCGAGCGCGTTGCCAGCGACGAGATCAAGATCGACGAATTCGTCGATGGCCTGATCGATCCCAACGCCGATGACGTTCCCGCCGCCCCCGCGCCGGTGGCAGCCGCTGCCGCCGCCGAGGAGGAAGACCTGGAGTCCGACGACGAAGAGTCCGAGGACGACGAGGACGACGACGCCGGCGGCCTGGCCGCTTCGGCACGCCAGCTCGAAGAACTGAAGCAGGCCGCGCTGGAGAAATTCCGCGTCATCGCCGAGCAGTTCGACAAGATGCGCCGCTCGTTCGAGAAGGAAGGCTACAAGTCCAAGGCCTACGTCAAGGCCCAGGAAGCCATCCAGGCCGAGCTGATGAGCATCCGCTTCACCGCGCGCAATGTCGAGCGCCTGTGCGACACGCTGCGTGGCCAGGTGGACGAAGTGCGCAAGTTCGAGCGCTCCATCCTCAAGATCGTGGTCGACAAGTGCGGCATGCCGCGCGCGGACTTCGTCGCCCGTTTCCCGGGCAACGAGACCAACCTCGACTGGATCCAGACCATCATCGACGACGGCAAGGGCTACAGCACCATCGTCGAGCGCAACGTGCCGGCCGTGCACGAACTGCAGCAGAAGCTGATCGACCTGCAGGCGCGCGTGGTGCTGCCGCTCAAGGAACTGAAGGACGTCAACCGCAAGATGTCCGAAGGCGAGAAGCGCGCCCGCGAAGCCAAGCGTGAAATGACCGAGGCCAACCTGCGTCTCGTGATCTCGATCGCCAAGAAGTACACCAACCGCGGCCTGCAGTTCCTCGACCTGATCCAGGAAGGCAACATCGGCCTGATGAAGGCGGTGGACAAGTTCGAATACCGTCGCGGCTACAAGTTCTCCACGTACGCCACGTGGTGGATCCGCCAGGCCATCACCCGTTCGATCGCCGACCAGGCGCGCACCATCCGTATTCCGGTGCACATGATCGAAACGATCAACAAGATGAACCGCATCTCGCGTCAGATCCTGCAGGAAACCGGCAACGAGCCGGATCCGGCAACGCTGGCCGAGAAGATGGAGATGCCGGAAGACAAGATCCGCAAGATCATGAAGATCGCGAAGGAACCGATCTCCATGGAAACGCCGATCGGTGACGACGACGACTCCCATCTGGGCGACTTCATCGAAGACACCAACACGCTGGCCCCGGCCGAAGCGGCGCTGCACGGTTCCATGCGCGACGTCGTCAAGGACGTGCTGGACTCGCTCACGCCGCGCGAAGCCAAGGTGCTGCGCATGCGCTTCGGCATCGAAATGAGCACGGACCACACGCTGGAGGAAGTCGGCAAGCAGTTCGACGTCACCCGCGAGCGTATTCGCCAGATCGAAGCCAAGGCGCTGCGCAAGCTGCGCCACCCGAGCCGCTCCGACAAGCTGAAGAGTTTCCTCGAAGGTAGCTGACCGGAGCGCGCTCAGCGCGCCGGTCTGACTTTCCAGGGCCTCTAGCTCATGCCTGGTTAGAGCAGCGGACTCATAATCCGTTGGTGCCGTGTTCGACTCACGGGAGGCCCACCAATGTTGAAAGGCCCCACAGCTTGCTGTGGGGCCTTTTCTTTTTTCCATTGCGCGAAGATCAGCGCTCGCCTAGCTTGCCCGCTCGAGCGCCCTGGCCAGCACCGGTTGCGATTCCAGGAAGCGCGCAAATACGTCGATGCCTTCGTTGGTCAGGTGTTCCTGATCGATAAAAAGAGGCTTGTCGTGCCGACCGTTTATCCAGAGCCTGCATTGCTGCGATGGGCAGAACATATCCGTGACACCGACGAAGGCGATGCCATGCCGGGCTGCCATCGACTGCGCCTCATGCGCGATATCGTGATAGTTCCAGCGCGTCAGGCTGGTGTCGGCCTCCGGGATCGTCTGCGGTATGGGGACGTTCTTCGGCAACGACTTGATGTACCGGGAGATCGGCAGGTAGAACATGGGCGACACGCCGAGCATGACCACGTCGTCCGTCACCGTCTTCGCCGCGACCAGGCCCGGCTCGACGTTTTCCCAGTTCTCGGGGACGTAGCTGAAATTGATCACGATCGCATCGATGTGGATGCGCTTCTTCAGCTGGGCGAGAAGGTCGGCGGAGTCGGGGAAGCACATGACGCCGCCGACCCGCTTGGGACGGTCCCCGGGCGGGCACGAGGATTGATGCAGCATGATGAAATTCAGCGCCGGGAATCCTCGCTGCAAGGCGTGCAAGGTATCGCGGCCAACGCTGTCGCCCATGACAAGGACGTTATGCCTTTTTGCCTGCGAGGTCAGGCAGCGAAGGATCCGTTCCGGGCTGTTGTCGTAGTCATAGCTGCATGTCCAGCGGCTGTCCTGAGCGGGATCATAGTCTCCCGATTCGCCGTCGTAGTTGAGATTCAACGTGTCGAGGTAGTAGGCTTCCTCATCCTCGATATGGGCGATGACCTGCGCCTTGCCGCCGGAATACAGGGCCTTGCGGATCTGGGCAAATGCGCTGTAGCGATAATCCTTGACGAACGGACTCGCGCCAATCGCCACCACCACCAGCATCGACGTGGTGAAAGCCAGGAAAAGCGCGTAGACATCCTTCGTCGCGGGAGCAGCGGCTTTCGTCCGTATGGGTTTCTCGACGTAGTGGTAGGAAATGACGGCACACAGCAGCGTTGCCAACAGGCTGGCGAAGATGAACTTGTTGTCGTCCGACGGCTTTGCCGTGCGTGCGAAGACGAGAATCGGCCAGTGCCACAGGTACAGGCCATACGAAATCAGGCCGATCCCGGCCATGGGCCGTGATTTCAGCATCGGTGCCACGAGGCGGCCACGCCCGAACGCCGCGATGATCAAGGCGGCGCCGATGGTCGGCGGCAGGGCGAACGCGCCCGGGAATGGCGTGCTGTCCGTGTACATCAAGACGGGTGCGATGATCATCGCCACGCCCGCCAACTCCATCGTGTCGGCCACGATGGCGCGGCGCGGCCCGGAGACGACAACGGTTGCGAGCAGGGCACCTGTCAGCAATTCCCAGAAGCGCGACAGGGAGCTGTAGAAGGCCGTGTCGACCAGCCCGTCTCCGATGAGGGTGCAGGCATAAGCGAAGGAGAGCAAGCCCGCCAGCGCCACGCCGAAGGCCAGCCACTTGCCCTTCATCTTGAGCAGCAGCAACAAGATGCAGGGGAAGAGGAAATAGAACTGTTCCTCGATGGCCAGGGACCATGTATGCAGCAACGGCGTGAATTCCCCGGGGCCTTCGAAATATCCGACCGTAGACAGGAAATACCAGTTGGAGGCAAAGCCGAGCGCGGCATATGCGCTCTTGCTGAAACTCTTGAACTGGGTGGCATTCAGCAGGAAGAATGCGCATCCCCATGTGAGAAAGAATACCGGGATAAGCGGCGGCAGCAGCCGGCGAATGCGGCGCTCATAGAACGCGCGTAAGGAAAATGTTCCTTCCCCTGCTTCCTTGAGTACCAGGGAGGTGATGAGGTATCCCGATATGACAAAGAAGACGTCGACGCCGACAAATCCTCCGGAAGCTCGCTCGATGCCGGCATGGAAGAGGATGACACTTAAGACGGCGAGCGCTCTTAGTCCGTCTATTTCGGATCTGTATGGGGGAGGCATTGTCAGTGAATTCTTATCTTGGCCGGGAATGTCCCGGGACATTCCGTGAAATACCGTTTGTATTTCCCGGAATGCGAGGAAGCCAGATATCGATGAGCGCGGCGCACGCGTAGCAGTGATATCTCGCCCAGCGCCGCTGCGCTGCCCGAAGGCAGCGGGCCGTGCGTGCGGCGCGGGCTTGTGCGGAATATCCGATGGGGTGCGTTTCGCGTGCCTGGGCAGTCATCCCTTGCAGGGGACATCGATCGGCGTCACCGATCGCGCGAACGCTCAGGCAGGAACGTTGCCGGGGAAGCTTGCGCAAGCGAATACGAGAGTTGGCATCGCTGGCTGCGGGCTCGCCTTCGGGAAGGTCGTGCTCGTCTGCTTGCTTTGCCGTGAATTGGACCTTGGCCACTGCTGCTACTTGTTGAGACCGGGATGCATGGCGCCATTCGACAGCCATGCGGGCCGATCATAAGGTAGGCAATTTGCGTGGGTCAACGCACGAACGCGCCGAAATACCCGTCTATTCCGCGTGAAACACGGGGCTTTCTGGGCTACGCCGGAACGGCGATGGAGGTGCCGGACTAAGCGGAATCGCTGGCGCGCTCCCACATGGAGATCCGCTACACGGATGGCGCGACGTACGCGAAGTACGCGGCGCAAGCGATGCGGCAGGAAAAGGCCGCGATGGAGAAGCCAGGCCTGGGCAAGCAGGGTGAACGGCGGCGGGCATGCGCAGTGCGCTCGCGCCTTCCGCCATCCGCCTTCGACGCCTAAAGCTGCTGGGCCGCCGCCAGCCCGATGATCTTCTCCCACCGCAGCGCTTCCTTGCGGCTCGCCATCGGTAACTCCCAGCTGGCTTGCGCGTGGTGCTCCAGCGCCAGGCCGACCGTCCACCTGCCGCCGATGTCCGCCGCCTTGGCGCCGGCGATATCGGCGAACAGGAATTTCGCTTGCCGCCCGCCCAGGTCGAGATAGCCGCGCTTGTTCTCGGCGTCGATGCGGATGCTGCCCCACGGGCCGGCCAGGGACACGACGCGTTCGCCGTTGATCTTCTTTCCGTGGATGGCGCGGTAGCGGCGCAGCAGGCTGGCGGCCAGCGCGGCCAGCAGCGCCACGCCGGTGGCAACCGCCGCCGTGCCGGCCAGCGAGCCGTACATGGCGGCCACGGCTGCGTAGAGCCGGACCGCGCCGTAGATGAGGGCCCCGATCAGCGCGAGGCCGGCAATGATGAATGGCACGTCTTCTTCCTTCTTGAGCGGCGTGGGACTTAACGCCGGTTGTGTCGATTATGCCGCCCGCCGCGCCTGCAGCCGGCTAGCGCACGCACAGCGCCGCGACGAAATCGATGAAGGCCCGTACCTTGGCGGGCAGGTGATGCCGCGAGGGATAGAGCGCGTACAGCGGAAAGCGCTCGTCGGGCCAGTCGGTGAGCACCGGCACGAGCCGGCCGTCAGCCAGCAGGCTCTCGGCGCCGAGCTGGAGCACCTGCGCGATGCCGTGGCCGGCCATGCAGACGCTGTGCATGGTGCCGACATCGTTGACCGTCAGCCGCCCCCTGGCCTGGATGAGGATGCGTTCATCGCCGCGATGGAATTCCCACTGGAAGGGCCGGCCTGTCTCCGGATCCCGGAAGTGGATGCAGGCGTGGGCGCCGCTCTCGAGGTCAGACGGCGTCTGCGGCGCGCCATGCCGCTTGAGGTACGAGGGCGCAGCCACGGTCAGCACCGGGATGTCGAGCAGCTTGCGCGCGACCAGCGTGGAGGCGCGCGGAAAGCCGAAGCGGAAGGCCAGGTCGAAACCGTCGCCGATCATGTCGCCGAGGTTGTCGCGCGTGACCAGGTCGAGCGTGAGGTCGGGGTGGTCTTCGACGAATGCGCCGAGGCGCGGGGCGATCACGAGACGCGAGAAGAGCGGGTCCATGTTGACGCGCAAGCGGCCGCGCACCACGCTCACGCCTTTGCCCGCGGAGGCGGTGGTTTCCTCGAGTTGCGCGAGCAGCGGCAGCATGTCTTCGTAGAAGCGGCGGCCATCGTCGGTGAGCGCGACGGTGCGCGTGGTGCGGTCGAACAGGCGGATGCCGAGCCGGGCTTCGAGCCGCGCGATGGCGCGGCTGACGCCGGATTGCGTCATGTCCAGCGCCTCGGAGGCGCGCGCGAAGCCGCCGTTGTCGACCACCGCCAGCAGCACGCCGATGCCGTCCAGGATCCGCTCGTCGAAGCTCATCGATGCCTCGCAGTCATCAATCAAGTGACAGGCATGTTATCGCTAAATTCCCCGGCGGAAACCACAATTCGGTCACCGCGGCGCGTGCCGCGACCGACTGGAGATGACGATGTTTGCTGTGACTGGGATTACCGGGAAGGTGGGTGGTGTGGTGGCGCGTGCGCTGTTGTCCGCTGGCAGGGATGTGCGCGCGGTGGTGCGCTCGGCGCACAAGGGTGCCGAATGGGCCGCGCAGGGCTGCGAGGTCGCGCTCGCCGAGATGAGTGATGCGCAGGCTCTGCAGCGTGCCTTCACGGGCACCGAGGCGGTGTTCGTGCTGCTGCCGCCGAACTTCGATCCCTGCGCCGACCTGTCCGAGTCGCGTGCGATCGTGACGGCATTGCGCCAGGCGCTGCTGGCCGCCCGGCCGCGGCGCGTGGTCTGCCTGTCGACCATCGGCGCGCAGGCAACCCAGCCGAACCTGTTGCAGCAGCTGTCCCACATGGAGCGCGAGCTGGGCACGCTGCCGGTGCCGGTTGCCTTCGTGCGCGCAGGCTGGTTCATGGAAAACACACTGTGGGACATCGAGCCGGCGCTTGCTCACGGTGTGCTCGCCAGCTACCTGCAGCCGCTGGACAAGCCGGTGCCGATGGTGGCGACGGCCGATGTGGGCCGCGTCGCGGCGGAGTTGCTGCAGCAATCCTGGGAAGGGCGCCGGGTCGTGGAGCTGGAAGGGCCGCGCCGCATCGCTCCGCTGGAGATTGCCGCCGCGCTCTCGACACTCCTGGGCCGTGAGGTCAAGGCGCAGGTTGTTCCGCGTGCCTCGTGGGAAGCGCTGTTCCGCGCGCAGGGCATGAACAACCCGGTGCCGCGCGCGCAGATGCTCGATGGCTTCAACGCCGGCTGGATCGACTTCGAGGCGGCGCAGGCAGACACGCGCAAGGGCACCGTGCCGCTGCAGACAGTGCTGGCGGCAATGGTGGAGCGCCAGCAGTGAAGGCGCATCGAGGGCGCATGTCCGGCGGCGGTAGTGCCCGGCCGCCATGTGGGCGGGCGGTGATCCCGCCCGATGCGGTGTGCGGGCTTGCCGGGTGACAGCGCGGTGCTGCTGCCCGGATCGTGCGCGACGACAGCCGTGGTTCGCCGGGTCAGCTCCTGCGCAGCACCGCTTCGATTTCCTGCGCCGCGCGCTGCAGCGCCGGCAGGTAGTGCCGCACGAGATGGGCCTCGTCGCGGCTGCCCAGCACCATGCTGAAGCCCACGCCCGCCACCACCTTGCCGGAGGCCGCGCGCAGCGGCACGGAGATGCCGGCGTAGCCATCCACGAGCTCGCTGATCAGCGTGCAGTAGCCATGGCTGCGCACCTGCCTGAGGGTGCGCGCCAGCGCGGTGCGCGAGCTGACGGTAAACGGGGTGAGCTTGCGCAGTTGGGCGGTGGCGAGGTACGCATCGAGCGCCTCGTCGTCCAGGCCGCCTAGCAGCACGCGCCCGAGCGAGTGCGCATAGGCGGGCATGCGGCGCCCGACTCCCATGTCCACGCGCAGTATCTGCTGCGGCTCCTCGCGCGCCACCAGCGCCACCGATTCGCCATCGAGCACGCCGAGCGAACAGGTTTCACCGGCCTGCTCGGCGAGCGCCTTCAGATAGGGTCCGGCCAGGCGCGGCAGGTCCATCGAGGCGAAATAGGCGTAGCCCAGGTCCATCACGCGCGGCGTGATGGAGAACTCACGCCCGTCCTGCGCCAGGTATCCGTTGTGCTGCAGCGTCAGCAACAGGCGGCGTGCGGCGGCACGGGTAACATCGAGCTGTTCGGCCACCTCTTGCATGGTGAGGCTGCCCGCGCCGGAGGCGAACAGGCGCAGCAGCGCCAGGCCCTTGGTCAGGGAATCGAGCAACTCGCTCTTTTCTTGCGGGTCGGCCGCGGGGACCTCGTCTGCCGCTCTTGCACGGTTCATGGGCTGCTTGTGGATGGGGAACGATCGAAACGGGGGATTTTATTGCCCTGAGCGCACTTGCGCGATACGGACATGCCTCCGTATGATATGCGTTTTGCGAACATTTGTTCGCGGAATGCGGTCCGGCACAGAACGGACTGGAAGAACAGACGGAGACAGCCATGAAGGTCATCAGCGCGCAGCAGGCTGCTGCGCTCGTGCAATCGCAGTGGACCGTGGCCAGCGCCGGTTTCGTGGGCGCGGGCCATGCGGAGGCTGTGACCAGCGCGCTCGAGCAGCGTTTCCTGGAGTGCGGGCTGCCGCGCGACCTGACGCTGGTGTACTCGGCCGGGCAGGGCGACCGCGGCGCGCGCGGCGTCAACCACTTCGGCAATGCCGGCATGACGGGCCGCATCGTCGGCGGGCACTGGCGTTCCGCCACGCGGCTGGCCGCGCTCGCCATGGCCGAGCAGTGCGAGGGCTACAACCTGCCGCAGGGCGTGCTGACGCACCTGTACCGCGCCATCGCGGGCGGCAAGCCCGGCGTGATGAGCAAGATCGGCCTGCATACCTTCGTCGATCCGCGCACGGCGCAGGACAGTCGCTACCATGGCGGCGCCATCAACCGCGGCGGGCAGCAGGCCATCGCGGAGAACCGCGCGAACTGGGTCGAAGCGATCGAATTCCGCGGCGACGAATATCTCTTCTACCCGAGCTTTCGCATCGACTGCGCCCTGATCCGCTGCACGGCCGCGGACAGCCGCGGCAACCTGAGCACGCATCGCGAGGCCTTTCACCACGAACTGCTGTCGCTGGCGCAGGCCGCCCACAACTCCGGCGGCATCGTGATCGCGCAGGTGGAGTCGCTGGTGGACCATCACGACAACCTGCAGGCCATCCACGTGCCCGGCATCCTGGTGGACTACGTCGTCGTCAGCCAGGACCCCGCGCATCACCAGATGACCTTCGCGGAGGCGTTCAACCCCGCCTACGTGACGCCGTGGCGGGGCGAGGAAGCCGAAGCGGCCGGCGAGCATGCCGCGCAAGCCGATGTCGCGCTCGACGCGCGCACCATCGTGCAGCGGCGCGCTGCGCTGGAGCTGGCGCGTCGCCAGCCGCGCGTGGTCAATCTCGGCGTGGGCATGCCGGCGGCTGTCGGCATGCTGGCATCCGGGGCCGGCCTCGATGGCTTCACGCTCACCGTGGAAGCCGGTCCGATCGGCGGCACGCCGGCGGACGGGCTGAGCTTCGGCGCATCGGCGTATCCGGAGGCCGTGATCGACCAGCCCGCGCAATTCGATTTCTACGAGGGCGGCGGCATCGATCTGGCCATCCTCGGCCTGGCCGAGCTGGACGGGCACGGCAACGTCAACGTGAGCAAGTTCGGCGAAGGTGCCGAAGCGCTGATCGCCGGCGTCGGCGGCTTCATCAATATCACGCAGAGCGCCAAGGCCGTGGTCTTCGTCGGCACGCTCACGGCGGGCGGGCTCGAGGTGAGCGTCGAGAATGGGGCGCTGCGCATCGTGCGCGAAGGGCGCGTCAAGAAGATCGTGCCCCACGTCTCCCACCTGAGCTTCAACGGGCCCTATGTGGCGTCGATGGGCGTGCCCGTGCTCTACATCACCGAGCGCGCGGTGTTCGAGATGCGGCCCGACGCGATCGGCGCGGAGTGCCTGACGCTGATCGAGATTGCGCCCGGCATCGATCTGCAGCGCGACGTGCTCGACCAGTGCGCCACCGAGATCGCGGTGGCCAGCGACCTGCGCGTGATGGATGCACGGCTGTTCCGCGCCGGTCCGCTGGCGCTCTGATTCCCTGAGGCTCCCGGCGGCCACACCCCGGGGAAACGGGCAGGCATGCGCCCGCCGGCCATCAAGAATGGCGACCGGCCATGACCGGCCGCGGAGGAGACCATCGAAGCCTTGTCCTGTCGTTCCCCTTGGTTTGCCGGGTGGCCGACGCGTGCGCGGGCTGTGGAGCCGGCCGCGTCATTGCCGGATCACGTTTCATACTCATCATGCAGAAGACAAGCCGCCGTACTTTCACGCGCCGCGCGGGCGCGATCATCCTGGCAGCCGCCTTGCCGCTGTGCGCATCGCAGGCATTCGCCCAGGCCTACCCGTCCAAGCCGATCCGGCTGGTGGTGCCATTCCCGCCGGGCGGGCCCACCGACACCGCCGCGCGCATCATCGGCCAGAAGATCGGCGAATCGCTCAAGCAGACGGTGCTGGTGGACAACCGCCCGGGCGCATCCGGCACGATCGGCGCGGAAGGGGTAGCCAAGAGCGCGCCCGACGGCTACACGCTGATGGTGCTGGCCACGCCGACACTGCTGGCGCCGCACCTGATCGCGCGCAAGGGCTACGACATCTTCAAGGACTTCACGCCGATCGGCGCTGCCTATGACCTGCCTATCGTCATGGTGGTCAACCCGCAAGCCTTGCCCGACGTGACGGACCTGCAGCAATACATCGCGCGCGCCAAGGCCAGGCCCGGTGCGATGAACTACACCAGCGCGGGCAACGGCAGCTTTGGCCACCTCTCGACCGAGCTGCTCAAGAGCCTCGGGCATTTCGACGTGCAGCACGTGCCGTACAAGGGCAGCGCGCCGGCGATCTCCGACCTGCTGGCCGGCCAGGTGCCGATGATGTTCTCCGACATGATCGCGGCGCTGCCGCATATCAAGGCCGGCAAGCTGCGCCCGATCGCAGTCGGCTCGGCCAAGCGCGTGAGTTTCACGCCCGATGTGAAGACGGTGGCGGAGCAGGGCTTCCCCGGCTTCGAAGCCACCGCCTGGGGTGGCCTGCTGGCGCCCGCCGGCACGCCCAAGGACGTGGTCGCGAAGCTGTCGGCCGAACTCAAGGCGGCGCTGGCCGATCCGGTGGTGCAGGAGAAGATGCTGGGCGCGGGCACGGTCGCGGCCTACATGCCGCCCGAGCAACTGGCCACGCGCATGCGCAACGACTACAAGAAGTGGGGCAAGGTGATCCAGGACAACGGCATCAAGGGCGACTGAGGGCCGATGCCTGGACTGGCCGGCGGGAAGGTTGCCGGCCGGGAGTGAAGGAGGCCGCCGGCTGTCTTGTCCGGCGGCCTCTCTCGCCTGTGGGCGCTTGCCAGGCGGTCGCGCTCAGGAATCGGCGCGCGGCGTGCCGTTGGCATGCGCGGCGGCATGCGGGAGCGGGAAGACCTGGGCGTTCCCGCCATCCGGCGAGCCGGCGGCGAGGCCGGGCACCAGGCCCTGCAGCGTGCCGCCGGACAAGCCGACTTCCTTCAGCAGCGAATCGATCAGCGGCGCGTGGGCGCGGTAGGAGAGGGCCGCGGACATCGCCTGCTCCGCAAGGTTGCTGCCGCCGTTGCCGGCATTGCCCCCGCCGTTGCCGGCATCTCCCGGCACTGCGACGCCGCCCCGATTGAGGCCGTCGACCTGGATGATCTTGATGCCGTCGATGGCCTTCATCGGCTCCACGCTCTGCTCGATCACGGCAGGCAGTGCCTGCAGCAGCGCGAGCTTGAACTTGAGGCTGGTCTGGTCCGAAGACAGCGCGTTGATGGCGTCGTTGAGCGCATGCTGCGCCTCGGCTTCGGCCAGCCCCTTCTTGCGCGCGGCCTCGGCGAGTTCGACGATGGCGGTGGCCTGCATCTGCGCGGCTTCGCGCTCGGCGCGCGCCTGCGTGGTCACGTGCACGGCCTGGGTCTCGGCTTCCTGTGCCGCTTCGATCAGCGCGACCTGCTTGGCCCGGTCGGCTTCGGCGGTGCGGCGCGTGGTCTCCACCATCTGCTCGGCCTTGACCGCCTCGGCCAGCGCCTCGTTGGCGCGCGACTGCGCCTGCGATTGCGCTTCGGACTTGGCGGCGATCACGATGGCCTTTTCCTGCGCGGCGATTTCCGTGACCTTGGCCTGCTCGATGGCGGCCATCTGGGTGACGCGCTGCTGCTCGATCTCCTTGACCCGCACGTCGCGCTCGGCTTCCACCTTGCGCGTGCGCACGGCTTGCTCGCGCTGGATCTCGGATTCCTGGACCTGGCGCTCGGCCGTGATGCGGCTTTGCTCGGCTTCCTGTCGCCGCTCGGCCTCATACGATGCGATGCGCGCATTCTGCTCGGCGGTGCGGGTCTTGACCTGCTGCTCCTGCTCGAGCTTCATGAACGATTCCTGCTGCTCGATCGCCAGCTTCTTGGCCAGCGCGTCGCGGTTCTTCTCGCGCACGGCGACTTCGGTGTCCTGCTCCACCTCGTTGCGCTCCTTGCGGCGGCGCTCGGTTTCCTGCGTCAGCTTGGTCAGGCCCTCGGCATCGAAGGCGTTGTTGGGATCGAAGAATTCCTTCGAGGTCTGGTTGAAGTTGGTGAGCGACACGCTCTCCAGTTCCAGGCCGTTCTTGGTGAGGTCTTCGGCCACCGTATTCTGCACGCCCTGCACGAACTGCTCGCGTGCATCCTGCAGGTCCTGCATGCTCATCTGGGCGGCGGTGGAGCGCAGCGCGTCGACGAACTTGTCGTCCACGAGCGCGCGCAGGCTCTCCGGCGCGAGCGTGCGCTGGCCCAAGGTCTGCGCGGCGGTGGAGACGCCTTCCACGGTGGGCTTGACGCGCACGAAGAAGGCCACCACCACGTCGACCCGCATGCGGTCCTTGGTGATCAGGCTGTCGCGCGAGGCGCGGCTGACCTCGAGCTTGAGCGTGTTCATGTTGATCGGGATGATTTCATGGAACACCGGCAGCACGATGGCGCCGCCGCTCATGATGACCTTCTGCCCGCCGAGGCCGGTGCGCACGAAGGCGCGTTCCGCGGAAGCGCGCGTGTACAGGCGCGAGAAGATCAGGCCGACGATGCACAGGCCGATCACCCCGGCCAGCCCGATGACACCCCAGAAGATGATGGAATCCATTTTGGTTTTGACACTCCCTTAGTTCATGGAAAGACCGTGGGACAGCGAGAAGGCGAGGGCTGCGCGGCGCTAGAGCAGGTCCGGCCGCGGGTTGGCGATGACACGGTACAAGGTGGCCGAGACGCGCGCCACCACCAGCACGCTCTCGCCGCGTGGCAGGCGCTGCGCGGGCTCGTCCGGCTCCACGCGGATGTAGTGGGGTTGTCCGTATTCGTCGACCAGGCGCGCCTCGGCGGGCGTGCCGGCGGAGGCCTCGCCGGCCGTGATCTGCGCGATGCGGCCGACGAAATCCAGTTCGGACACCGCGGAGGATTCGTCCTGCGGGAAATAGCGCGCCACCACGCTGCCGGCTTTCCTGACGAAGGGCAGCGCGCCGAGCGTGGCCAGCGCCACCGCCACCGGTACCGGCAGCATGTGGCCGGCCAGGGCCGCCAGCATCCACTGCAGGATCAGGCCGGCGATGGCGAACCCCGTCAGGAACAGCACGACCAGCATCAGCAGCGGCACCCGCCCCACATGCAGCCAGCCGAGGAACTGGCCGATGACCCCTGCATCCGAGCCGGTGGCATCGGCGTGGTCGAGCGCGAAATGGGTGACGAGGAAATTATCGGCGTGCTCGGACAGGCCCAGGCCCAGCAATACGGCCAGGGCCTCCAGCAAGCCAATCACCACCATCAGGCCAATCGCTACTACGAACGGGGCATTGCCCGGCAATAACAGCTGATTCATTTTGGCTTCTTGTTGTGATGAATCGGTCAGGGGCGGCGGGCGCGGCGGCGGCTGCCGCGCGGCTCAGGCGGGGTTGCCGCCGCGCCCCGCCTGCCCGGCCGTCGCCGCCTTGAGGCGCTCCAGTCTTTCGCTGATGCGCTGTTCCTTGTGCAAGGTCTCGAGCCGCTTGAGCAGCGAGGGGTCTGCGTCCGAGCCGCCGGTGCCCAGCCCGGCGATGCCGGTGGCGCTGGTCATGGTGCGGTTGAAGCCTTGTTCGAGCTGCCCGGCGCGGACGGCCGCGTTGCCGGCGGCGCTGCTGCCGGCGTTGGCGGCCGCGCCGCCAGCCGTGACGCCGGCCGCGACGCGTGCGGCCACCATCGCGGCCAGGGCCTGCTCCATCTCGGCGCGCTTGGCGCGCAGGCCGAGCAGGTCGGATTCCGTCGCTGCCGATTTTTCCACGGCTTCCTGCAGGCCGGCGTTGAGCGTGCCGAGCTGGTCTTCGAGGTCGATCTGGCGCGAGGTGCCTGCGCGTGCGGCCGCTTCGTCGCCGCGGTCGAGCGCGACGCTGACCTGCTCGTCGAGCTTCTCGATCTCGTTGTTGACGCGCGCGATGGCCTTGGCGGCCTGGTGCTTGGCCGCTTCGTGCTGGCCGAGGCCGATGCGGGCCTGGGCGATGACTTCGTCGAACTCGCGCAGGTATTGCTCGAGCACGGCTTGCGGCGTGCGGCTTTCCAGCGAGCTGACCAGCGCGTGGACATTGGCGGTCAGCAGTCGCTTCACTCGGTTACCCAGGCCTTCTGTCGTCATGGTGTGGTTCCTCGGTGCATCGATTGGGCGCCTCGCCGCGGCGAGCGTCGAGGCGGACTGGTTCTAGCCGGCCGGGCGCGCGCTCCTGATCAATGTTGCCAGTTCTAACACTTCCGGGATATAGGCGTCCAGTACGGCCGGATCGTAGGCCGGCGTGCGCTGGGTCACGGCCAGGCGCAGCATGCCGAGCAGCATGCGCATGGCGCGCGCGGTCAGGCGGGCTTCCAGTTCGCGCGCCTGCGCGGGCGCCTGGTCGCCGGCCGGCACGCCGGCGATCAGGCTGGCCATCAGTTCGGGCAGTTGCATGGCCAGCGTCGGGACGATTTCCGAATGCAGTTGGTGATCCAGTTCCAGGGCTTGCGCAGCGTCGAGCAGCGGGCGCACCTGGTCGCGCAGCAGCGACAGGCAGCCGATGTAGTCCGACGATCCCTCGGCACGCCGGCGCGCATCGGCCAGCAGCGCGCGGATCTTGTCGCTGGGGCTGCTGGTGCCGGGCAACCGGAGGTTTCCCAGCCAGGCGAGGTCTTCTTCGGGAATGCGGACGGAGACGGTTTGCATTGGGGGCGGCCTGGAAGTGATGCGCTGAACCCAGCATAGGACACGCGTAAGCATTTGTATACGTTTGAAATTTAAAAATGGCAAACAATGGCGGACGAGGCGAGGAAACGGGGCGAAGAAACGGAGCGAAGGGCGGGGAGCCGGCCTGGCGCGGCGCGCGTGGGGCGTTTGCGGTACTGCCGTGTGCACCCGCACGGCCAGGCCCGCCTGACATCAGCCTGAAATCAGTCGCGCTTAAACTGCCTTGGGCGCCACACCCGTACTACCCATCGGAGCGGCTCTGATGCTACAATCTAAGTCTTTGATTTACATGAGCTATTGATCTCGCGGCGGAATTCCCCGCGAAAGGCACTGGCAGTGCACGGCAAGCGGCGGCAGTCACGCTGCCCGGCCGCGCCCCGAAATCCACGCGCAGATCTTCCCCGCTCGGTTCAAGACGCGTGTCCGCTGGCGCCGGGTTCGCCTCCTGCAAGACACGGAAACCATGACGACTACGACCACCGAGACCGCCGCGACCACCGGCCAGACCACCCCCGAGATCACCTTCGACAGCTTTGGACTCGACGCGCGCATCCTGCGCGCGCTGACCGAGCAAGGCTATACCAAGCCCACGCCGATCCAGGCGCAGGCGATCCCCGTGGTGCTGCTGGGCAAGGACGTCATGGGCGCGGCCCAGACCGGTACCGGCAAGACCGCCGGTTTTGCGCTGCCCATCATCCAGCGTCTGCTGCCGATGGCCAGCGCCAGCGCATCGCCCGCCCGCCATCCGGTGCGCGCACTGATGCTGACGCCCACGCGCGAACTCGCCGACCAGGTCTACGACAACGTGGCCCGCTACGCCCAGCACACCGACCTGCGCAGCACGGTGGTGTTCGGCGGCGTCGACATGAACCCGCAGACCGAAGCCCTGCGCCGCGGCGTCGAGATCCTGGTGGCCACCCCGGGCCGGCTGCTTGACCACGTGCAGCAGAAATCGGTGAACCTGTCGCAGGTGCAGATGCTGGTGCTGGACGAGGCCGACCGCATGCTCGACATGGGCTTCCTGCCCGACCTGCAGCGCATCATCAACCTGCTGCCGGCACAGCGCCAGACGCTGCTGTTCTCCGCCACGTTCTCCACCGAGATCAAGCGTCTCGCCTCGAGCTACCTGCGCCAGCCGGTCACCATCGAAGTCGCGCGCAGCAACTCGGCCAACGAGAACGTGCGCCAGGCCGTGTTCCAGGTCGAGGACGGCCACAAGCAGGCCGCCGTCGTGCACCTGCTGAAGAAGCGCGCCGGCGAAGGGCTGTCGCGCCAGTGCATCGTCTTCGTCAACAGCAAGATCGGCTGCTCGCGCCTGGCCCGCCATCTCGAGCGCGAAGGCATCAACGCGGCCGCCATCCATGGCGACAAGACCCAGACCGAGCGCATGCAGACGCTCGACGGCTTCAAGCAGGGCGCGATCGACGCGCTGGTCGCCACCGACGTGGCGGCGCGCGGCCTGGACATTCCCGACATGCCCTGCGTGATCAACTTCGACCTGCCGTTCAGCGCCGAGGACTACGTGCACCGCATCGGCCGTACCGGCCGCGCCGGCGCCACCGGCGATGCGCTGTCGATCTACGTGCCGAGCGACGAGCGCCTGCTGGTGGATATCGAGAAGCTGCTCAAGCGCAGCATCCCGCGCAGCGCGCTGGAAGGGTTCGACCCCACCGGCGCCAATGCGCGCGCCGAAGAAAGCGAGCGCCGCCGCGCCCGCACCGATGTGCGCCGCAGCCGCCCCGGCACGGAAGAAGAGCCGCGTCCGCGCAGGCACGATCCCGTCAGCTCGCGCAATGCCTTCCGTCCTTCCGACGATCCTTTCTTCTCGCGTCCCTACGAGCCCAGCGGCGGTGCCGCGTCCGTGCAGCCGGAAGCCGCCGACCACGCCGCCGCGTTCGGTCGCGGCCGGCCCGCGCCCAAGCGCCCGCTGGCGGCGCTGCTGGGTGGCGTGCCCAGGAAGTCCTGACCTGTCGACGGCGCGCCTGGCGCGCCGCATCCGGCGATGCCCGCGCGCGCGGGCGCCGGGAAAGCTAGCGTTGTCCCCTGCGCTGCCGTTCGAGCAGCGCTTCCCACCCGGCGGTAGCCTCCGCCAGCCAGCCCTGCATCGAATCCGCTCCGCTCGCCAGGCCGAGGTGGGCGCCCGCCGCGCGCAATGCCGCCAGCGGCTCCAGTGCATCGACCGATTCCGCGCCGCTCTGCTTGCTGAGTTTCTCCCCGATCTCGTTGGTGACCACCGGCACGTGCAGGTATGACGGCGTAGGCAGGCCGAGCAGGTGCTGCAGGTGAATCTGCCGCGGCGTGGAATCGAGCAGGTCGGCGCCGCGCACGATATGCGTGATGCCTTGCTGCCCGTCATCCACCACCACCGCGAGCTGGTAGGCCCACAGGCCGTCGGCACGGCGCAGCACGAAATCGCCGACCTCGGTCGCGAGGTTCTGGCATTGCCGGCCTTGCCAGCGGTCGTCGAAGCAGATCAGCGCCGCGTCGCCATCCGGCACCCGCACGCGCCAGGCGCGCGGCAGCTTGCCGTGCAGGCCGTCGCGGCAGGTACCCGGATAGCCGAGCGTCTGGTGGCGCTCGCGCGCATGCAGCAGCGAGTCGGCGATTTCCTTGCGCGAGCAGCCGCAGGGGTAG
This sequence comes from Cupriavidus sp. 05T41, assembly GCF_056396525.1. Taxonomy (NCBI): domain Bacteria; kingdom Pseudomonadati; phylum Pseudomonadota; class Betaproteobacteria; order Burkholderiales; family Burkholderiaceae; genus Cupriavidus; species Cupriavidus sp. 05T41. Next base: position 55,638 of record NZ_JBFTLQ010000022.1, on the reverse strand, counting down.
GTCTGGTGGCCGGCATCGAGCCGGCGCAGTGCATCGGCATATGACGCCTCGTGGCGGCTTTGCCACTGCGGCGGCGCGTCCGGATGCAGGCCGAGGCGTTCCAGCGTATGCAGGATCTGCTGGTCTGCGCCGCGCACGCAGCGCGGATAGTCGATGTCTTCGACGCGCACCAGCCAGCGGCCGCGGTGCGCGCGCGCATCGAGCCAGCTGGCCAGCGCGGTGACCAGCGAGCCCATGTGCAGCGGGCCGGTGGGCGAGGGGGCAAAGCGGCCGCAATAACCGGGGGCCGGGGCGTGGGACGTCATCTGGACTTCATCGGAACATCATCGATACCGCAGCCGGTGTCAGTCGGGCTGCCCCGGCTGCTGTTGCAGCAATGCCTGCACCAGGCGCGGGTCTTCGAGCTTGCTGGCCCACCATTGCAGCGCCTTGCCGCGCGTGCTGGTGCGCCAGGCCACCTTGAAATTGCCGGGCGCGCGCACCTCGAGCGTCTCGCGCGCCTGCAACACGCCGCTCTCGATGAAAGGCTGCGCCATCGGCGCCGGCAGCCAGCCGCAGCCCAGGCCGCGGATCTGCGCCTCGAGCTTGTCGCGCATGGTGGGCACCACCAGCACGTCCTGCCCGGCCAGCACGCCGTGGGTGCGGGCAGGCAGGTTGCGCGAGGTGTCGCCGACGGCCACGATGCGGTGCTTGGCAATCTGGATGGTGGTGAGCGGGCCGGGCTCGGTGGCCAGCGGGTGATGCGCGGCCACCGCGAAGACGAAGGGCATGGTGCCCATCGGCCTTACCTGGAAGCCCTGCGTGCTCGGCGCGTCGTAGGCGCCGCCGATCACCAGGTCGGCGCGGTTGCTGACCAGCGCGTCCCAGGCGCCACCCAGCACTTCCTTGGCGAAGCGCAGCCGGGTGGCGGTGTTCTCGGCATAGAAATCCTGGATCACCGGCAGCAGCGCGCGGAAATTGATGAGGTCGTCCACCACGATGGTCAGCGTGGCTTCCCAGCCGGTGGCCAGCCGCTTGACGCGGCGCGCCAGGTCGTCGGCGGCGTGCAGCAGGTGGCGGCCTTCGTCGAGCAGGGCGCGTCCGGCGGGCGTGAGCTCGGCGCGGTGGCGGCGGCGGTCGAACAGCAGCACGTCGAGGTCTTCTTCCAGCTTGCGCACCACATAGGTCAGCGCCGACGGCACTTTGCCCATCTCGTGGGCGGCTGCGGCAAAGCTGCCTTTGCGCTCGATGGCATCGAGGACTTCCAGGGATTCGAGAGAGAGGGCCATGTTCAGAAATTCTGAATGATTGCTACGAAGATCGTCCCGCTTAATATACTCCTGCGCCCATAAACTGCCTAGTATCGAAACGTAGCGCAAGGCCAGGACTCAGTCTCTGTGCCGATGTGGCCTGAAGGAGGGCCGTCAAAATGATTGAAATCAGAAAGGCGGGTGAACGCGGATACGCTGATCATGGCTGGCTCAAGTCTTACCACAGCTTTTCCTTCGCGGACTACTACGATGCCGGCCACGTCCAGTACGGGCCGCTGCGTGTGATCAACGAAGACCGCGTCGCGCCAGGCATGGGTTTCGGCACGCACGGTCACCGCGACATGGAGATCATCAGCTATGTGCTGGAGGGCGAACTGGCCCACAAGGACAGCATGGGCAACGGCAGCGTGATCCGTCCGGGCGATGTGCAGCGCATGAGCGCCGGCACCGGCGTGCGCCATTCGGAGTACAACCACGCGGCGCACGACACCACGCACTTCCTGCAGATCTGGATCCTGCCGGAGGCGGCGAATCTCGAGCCCGGCTACGAGGAGCGGCGTTTCGAAGCCGCCGACAAGCGCGGACGCCTGCGCCTGGTGGGCAGCCGCGACGGCGCCGAAGGCTCGGTGGTGATCCACCAGGACCTGCGCCTGTACGCCGGGTTGTTCGACGGTGACGAGTCCGCCACGCTCGCGCTCGCCCCGCAACGGCGCGCCTACGTGCATGTGGCGCGCGGCCGCGTCAATATCAACGGCAAGGCGCTCGAAGCCGGCGACGCCGCGAAGATCGAAGGCGTGGACGCCGTGGCCCTGTCCGGTGGAGACAACGCGGAAGTGCTGGTCTTCGACCTGCCCTGAGGCGCCCGCGGCGGTCCTGGCAAGCCCCGCAGCCCGCCGGCGCACCGGCGGTCTGCGGGGCTTTGTCTTGGCGGGTTTGGCGTGTGCTATCTTCTCGCTATAGATAAGCGCACGGGCCGGCACTTGCCGCTTCCGGCGCGCTCCGGCCATCGACCCCCAGACCAGAGATGACTTTTGTATCCGTTCTCCTCGCGCTGATCGCCGAGCAGTTCCGCGCCCTGGGCCGCAACAATCCGATCTACGACATCGTGCGCGTGCTCGCCGAGCGGGCCGAACACGCGTTCGACACAGGCCGTCCGCGCGATGCCGCGCTGGCCTGGTTCACGGTGGTGTTGCCGCTGACGCTCACGGCCATGGTGGTGCACTACCTGCTGGCTTCGATCAGCGTGGCGCTCACGCTCGCCTGGAATGTCCTGCTGCTCTACCTGACGCTCGGATTCCGGCAGTTCAGCCACTTCTTCACCGACATCCACGAAGCCCTCAACCGCGACGACCTGCCGCGCGCCCGCGCGCTGCTGCACCAGTGGACCGGGCTCGATACCGTGGAAATGCCGGTCACCGAGATCGTGCGCCACACGCTCGAGGCCGCCATCGTGGCGGTCCACCGCCATGTGTTCGGCGTGTTCTTCTGGTTCCTGGTGCCGATCGGCCCGGGCGGGGTAGTGCTGTACCGGATCACCGAATACCTGGCGCGCCACTGGAACCTGCCTTCCACTGAGCGCAGTCCCGCGCTCGGTCGCTTTGCCGCGCGTGCCTTCTATCTGCTGGACTGGATTCCCTCGCGGCTGACCGCGGTGGGCTTTGCCATCGTCGGTAACTTCGAAGACGCGGTCTACGCGTGGCGCAACCATGCGCGCAAGTGGAACGACGCGGTCAACGGCATCTTGCTGGCCAGCGGCGGCGGCGCGCTCGGCGTACGCCTCGGCGTGCCGCTGGCGGAGGCCGACTCCGCCGTGGTGCTGCGCACCATCGTGGCCGGCCCGGCGGTGGACTATGCGCCGGGCATGGAGGGCGACAGCGAGCCCGAGCCGGTCGCGCCCGAGTTCGGCGCGGAACCCGGCGTGCGCACGCTGCAATCGGCCATCGGCCTGGTGTGGCGAGCCGTGGTGCTGTGGATGCTGCTGCTGGCGATGCTGTCGCTGGCGCTGTGGGTGGGCTGAAGCGCCAGGCGCCAGGCTAGCCCTGGCGCGGCGCCCCGCATTGCCAGCACGAGCCGAACTGCGCCTCGTGCCATTCCCCGCAGGACAAGCACTGCCAGCCTGGCCCGGAGGGCGGGTTGGCGGCCGCGCGCAAGACCGCCCATGCCTGGGCTTCCATCTCGTCGTCGATCAGCCAGACCTGGGGCGCGCTTTCGCGGAACGGAATGTCGCCCATCGCGCCGACCAGCCAGGTATTGCGCAGGTCAGCGCGGATGCCGGCGGCTTCCAGCAGGTTCTGGCAATGCGCCGCATGCACGAGCGAAGGGGTGGAGAGCAGTAGTTTCATGAGGATCGGGCGCGCCGGGTGGGCGCCCGATCACCTTACCACGGCTTTTGCTGGCGGGATTCGTGCAGCAGCTGCGTGTAGAGCTGATGGCGGCGTTCCGAGATCTCGCCTGCCTCGATGGCCGCCAGCACGCCGCAGCCGGGCTCGTTGATGTGGTGGCAGTTGTAGAAACGGCACTCGGTCAGGCGCGCCCGGAACTCGGGGAAGGCGCGCTCGAGCATGCCCTCGCTGAGATGATGCAGGCCGAATTCCTGGAAGCCGGGCGAGTCGATCAGGCAGCCGCGCTGGCGCTCGCCATGGTCGGCATCGCTATCCACGCTTGCCGGCAGGTGGTAGAGCCGCGTGAACGTGGTGGTGTGCTTGCCCGAATCCAGCTTGGCCGAGATCTCCCGCGTCTGCGCTTCGACGCCCGGGATCAGCAGGTTCAGCATCGAGGACTTGCCCATGCCGGACTGGCCGATCAGGATGCTGGCGCGCTGCGCCAGGCGCGGGCGCAACTGCGCCAGCGCGTCTTCCGGCGCACCGTGCACGGACATGTAGAGGATCTCGTAGCCCAGCGCCTGGTAGGGCGCGAGCCGGCTGCGGGCTTCGTCGAGGCGCGCGGTCAGGTCGACCTTGTTGAGCACGATCAGCGGCCGGATTTCCAGCGCTTCGGCCGATACCAGCGCGCGCCCGAGCAGGTCTTCCGAGAAACCCGGCTCGGTCGCCAGCACGATCACCACCTGGTCGATATTGGCGGCCAGCAGCTTGGACTTGAACTGGTCCGAGCGGTGCAGCAGGTTCTTGCGCGGCTTGACGCTGGTGATGACGCACTGGTCCGCGGAGGCGTACTCGATATTGACGCGGTCGCCCACGGCGCACTCGCTGCGCTTGCCGCGCGGAAAGGCGTGCAGGCGGCTGCCGTCGCCCAGTTCGATCACATAGTGGCGGCCGTGCGCGGCGACGACCAGCGCTTCTTCCGTGGCTGCACCATTGCCCTTGGCAGCGCTTGCGGCGCGCTGCTGGCCCCCTCTGGCGGCGCGGCTCATGCGTGCGCCAGCAGGCGGTCGATCCGCTGTGCCGCGGGCGGATGCGAGTAGTAGAAGGCGCTGTAGAGCGGATCGGGGGTCAGGGTCGAGGCGTTGTCCTTGTACAGCTTGACCAGCGCCGAGATCAGGTGGCCGGCGTCGGTCTGTCCCGCGGCAAAGGCATCCGCTTCGAATTCGTGGCGGCGCGAGGTCTGGCTGGCCAGCGGCCCGAGCAGGAACGTAAACACCGGCAACGTCAGGAAGAACAGCACCAGCGCCAGCGCATGGTTGCTGGTGCCGAGGTTGGGCAGCACGCCCAGGCCCGTGTAGAACCAGGTGCGGCTGGCCAGCCAGCCCAGCGCGGCCAGGAAGGCCAGGCTCAGCGCGAAGCTGACCACCATGCCCTTGAGGATATGACGGCGCTTGAAATGGCCGAGCTCGTGCGCCAGCACCGCTTCGATCTCGTCGTCCGCCAGGCGCTCCATCAGCGTATCGAAGAAGACGATGCGCTTGGCGGCGCCGAAGCCGGTGAAGTAGGCGTTGCCGTGCGCGCTGCGCTTGCTGCCGTCCATCACGAACAGGCCGCGGCTGCGGAAGCCGCACTTTTGCAGCAGGCGCGTGATGCGCGCCTCCAGCGAGGCATTGGCCAGCGGCTCGAAGCGGTTGAACAGCGGCATGATCACCGACGGCGCGATCATCTGCACGAACACGGTGAATGCGATCCAGGTGAGCCAGGTCCAGGCCCACCAGTATTGGCCCATATGCTCCATCAGCCAGAGCACGGCCAGCAGCAGGGGCAGGCCGAGCGCGCAGCCGACCGCGGTCATCTTGACCAGGTCGACGAGGTAAAGCTGCCAGCTCATGCGGTTGAAGCCGAAGCGCTGTTCGATGACAAACTGCCCATAGACCGAGAAGGGCAGGTCGACCAGGCCGCCGACCACGGCCACGCTGGCGATCAGCGCGACGCTGTAGGCATAGCCCGGGCCGAAGGTGTCCAGCCAGAACTGGTTGATCCACTGCAGCCCGCCCAGCATGGTCAGGACGATCAGCAGCGCGGCGCCGGCCAGCACTTCCAGCATCGACAAGCGGGTGCGCGCGATGGTGTAGTCGGCTGCCTTCTGGTGCGAAGCCAGCGTGATGGTGTCGGCAAAGCGGCCGGGCACCGCGTGACGGTGTTGCGCCACATGGCGCACCTGGCGGGCTGCCAGCCAGAGCTTGGTCAGCACCATCAGCATCAGGGCGGCGAGGAACAGAAACGTGAACATCGGGCGGGGCCTTGTCGTGTGAACCGTTGCCGTGCAGGGCCGAAGGCCGGCCGCGGCGGCGGATATGCGAGAATTATAAGTTGTTCGCGCCTGGCGCCCCGTGTTCATCGTCCGGGCCCGGGTGCGCCCCTTCTTGCTTCTCCTTCGATTGCAGTCCAGATGACCAGCCAAAACACGCACGCCGGCGCCGGCGCCAAATCCGTCAAGAGCGAAAACAACCTGATCTGGCTCGACATGGAGATGACCGGCCTGATGCCGGACCAGGACCGCATCATCGAGATCGCGATCGTGGTGACCGATTCGGAACTCAATATCCTGGCCGAAGGCCCGGTGCTGGTGATCCACCAGGAAGACGCCGTGCTCGACGGCATGGACAACTGGAACAAGGGCACCCATGGCCGCTCCGGCCTGATCGACAAGGTCAAGGCATCGACCCTGAGCGAAGCCCAGGCCGAGACCGAGCTGCTGGCCTTCGTCAAGCGCTGGGTGCCGGCTGGCAAGTCGCCCATGTGCGGCAACTCGATCTGCCAGGACCGCCGCTTCATGGCGCGCTACATGCCCAAGCTGGAGGCGTTCTTCCACTACCGCAACCTCGATGTGTCTACCCTGAAGGAGCTGTGCAAGCGCTGGGAGCCGGCCATCCACAAGGGCTTCGTCAAGCGCCAGCTGCACACGGCCCTGGCCGACATCCTGGAATCGGTGGAAGAGCTGCGCTACTACCGCACGCATTTCATCCGCCATCCGGCGCCCGCCGCGGCTGTGGCCGCCGATGCGCCCGTGGCGCCGTCCGCCCCGGCGGCCTGATACGAGCATTCCACGCCACTCACGAGGCGCCTCGCGGGGCGCCTTGTTAATTACCGCAGCCACCTTTCATGTTCGCGCGCATCGTCTCGATCATCACCCCGGTCATCCTGATCATCCTGGTGGGCTGGCTGTACGGGCGGCGCGCGCATCCCGACATGGCGGGCATCAACCGCGCCACGCTGGACGTGATCGCGCCGTTGCTGGTGGTCTCGGCCTTCGTCAGCAAGGATTTCGTGCTGGCCGACCAGTTCGAGCTGCTTGGCTGCGCGGTGGCCGTGGTGCTGGGTTCCGGTGTGCTCGCATGGCTCGGTGCGCGCCTGCTGCGGGCTGACCCGCGCACCTTCGTGCCGCCGATGATGTTCAACAACTGCGGCAACATGGGCCTGCCGCTGTCGGTATTCGCCTTCGGGCAGGTCGGGCTGGCGCCGGCGGTGGCGCTGTTCGCCGCCTCCAACCTGATGCACTTCACCATCGGCATGAAGATCGTCAACCGCCATGCGCGGGTGGCGCAGATCGCGCGCAACCCGATGGTGCTGGCGACCGTGGCGGGGGTGGGGTTGTCGCTGGCGCGGCCGTGGTTCGCGTTGCCCGAGCCGGTGCTGCAATCGGTCAAGCTGCTGGGCGACGCTACCGTGCCCCTGATGCTGTTCGCGCTCGGGGTGCGCATGAAGGACGTGAACCTGCGCAACTGGACCATGGGCGCGATCGGCGCCGCGGTATGCCCGCTGACAGGCATTGCGTGTGCCTTGCTGCTGGCGCAGGTGGTGCCGCTCACCCAGCTCCAGCGCGGGCTGCTGTTCGTGTTCGCGTCGCTGCCGCCCGCGGTGCTCAACTTCCTGGTGGCCGACCACTTCCGCCAGGAGCCCGACCAGGTGGCTTCGATCGTGCTGCTGGGCAATGTCGGCGCGGTGGTGTTCGTGCCGCTGGGGCTCTACCTCGGGCTGCGCTGAAGCCTGGCCGCTCAGGCCGCGGGCCTGGCGCGGATGGCCTGCTTGGGCCGCCATATCCTGGCCACCGCCTCGTCGGATTCGATGTACGGTCCGCCGATCAGGTCCACGCAATAGGGCACGGCGGCAAAGATGCCCTGCACGATGGTCTTGCCATCGTCAGAGCGCAGGCCTTCGAGCGTTTCGCGGATGGCGCGCGGTTGCCCCGGCAGGTTGATGATCAGCGCGGCGCGGCTGGCGGTCTCGCGGATCACCGCCACCTGGCGCGACAGGATCGCGGTCGGCACGAAATGCAGGCTGATCTGGCGCATCTGTTCGCCAAAGCCGGGCATTTCCTTGGTGCCGACAGCCAGCGTGGCTTCCGGCGTGACATCGCGGCGCGCCGGACCGGTGCCGCCGGTGGTCAGCACCAGGTCGCAGCCGGCCACGTCGACCAGTTCGATCAGCGTGCGCGAGATCAGCGCCTGCTCGTCGGGCACCAGCCGTTCGACGGCCTGCCAGGGCGAGGTCAGGGCGCGGCCGAACCAGTCCCGCAGCGCCGGGATGCCTTCGTCCTGGTAGGTGCCGGCCGAGGCGCGGTCGGAGATCGAGACGAAGCCGACCACCAGTTCGTCCGGATGCTTGCGGGCCACGGGATGGGTCGTCGCGGGGGTGGTGGTCTGCGTCATCTTGGCTCCGGGTTTGCGGTCATTCGTCGCTGGCTTCGCCGTCCGGCAGTGGCTCGGCTTCGCCGGCGGCTGCCTGGGTGCCGTCCAGCGCACTCTTGACCGCCTGGAACAACTCGCGGAAATAGCGCGGCGGCTTGCTCAGTTCGCGTTCCTTGCGGGCATTGCGGATGATGTTGCGCAGCGCCTGCACATCGGTATCGGGGTGTTCGGCCAGGAACTTCGTCAGCGCGGCGTCATCGGCCAGCAGCAGTTCGCGCCAGCGCTCGACCAGGTGCAGCTTGGCCGTCTCGGACTTGCTGGCGCCCTTGAAGGCTTCCAGCACGCGCTGGATGGCATCGACCTCGGCGTCGTCCAGCCTGCGCATGACCTTGCCCACGAACTGCATCTGGCGGCGCTTGCCTTCGTGGTTGGTGATGCGGCGCGCATCGCGGATGGCGTCGGCCAGCGCTTCGGGCATGGGTACGCGCGCCAGGCGATCCTTGGGCAGCGCTTCGAGTTCCACGCCCAGGTCTTGCAGGGCGAGCATATCGCGTTTTTTCTGTGACTTGCTCTTGGGCAGGTCGTCTTCGTCCGGTTCGGGGGCGAACTGGCCGGGGAAGCCGGAGGCGTTCCGGGGGGAGGTGCGGGAGTTTCGCGTCATGGGTGGCATTTTATCTTGCTATGATTCTTGTTTGGACTTTTGATGACCGCGCCCACAATGGATCAATCCGCAGACCAGACCGCCCATTTCACCTATACCCAGGCTCAGCTCAGCGAGATGGCCGCCGATGTGCTGCGGGTGGCACGCGAACTGGGCGCCACCGACGCGGCCACCGAGATCTCCGAAGGCAGCGGCTTGTCGGTCTCGGTACGCAAGGGCGAGGTGGAGACTATCGAGCAGAACCGCGACAAGGTGGTGGGCGTCACGGTGATGATCGGCAAGCGGCGCGGCAATGCCAGCACCTCGGATTTCTCGCCGGCGGCGCTGCGCGCCACGGCCGAGGCCGCCTACAACATCGCCCGCTTCACGGCCGAGGACGATTGCGCCGGCCTGGCGGAGGAAGAACTGCTCGAACACAACCCGCGTGATCTCGACCTGTTCCATCCGTGGAACATCGACGCCGCGCAGGCCATCGAGCTGGCGTGCCGCGCCGAGGCCGCCGCCTTCGCCGTCTCGCCGCGCATCCGCAACAGCGATGGCGCCAGCGTGTCGGCCCAGCATTCGCAGTTCGTGCTGGCCACCTCGCGCGGCTTCACGGGCGGCTACCCGTACTCGCGCCACTTCATCTCCTGCGCGCCGATCGCCGGCACCGGCAGCGGCATGCAGCGCGACGACTGGTACTCGTCCAAGCGGGCTCCCGGCGCGCTGGCCGCGCCCGAGGATATCGGCCGCTATGCCGCCGAGCGCTCGCTGGCACGCCTGGGTTCGCGCAAGCTTTCCACGCGCCGTTGCCCGGTACTGTTCGAGGCGCCGCTGGCGGCAGGCCTGCTGGGCGCCTTCGTGCAGGCGGTGTCGGGCGGCGCGCTGTACCGCAAGTCGACGTTCCTCTACGACACGCTGGGCAAGGCCGTGTTCGCCCCGCACATCCATATCCACGAGCAGCCGCACCTGCCGGGCGCCATGGGCAGCGCGCCGTTCGACGAGGAAGGCGTGAGGACCCATGCGCGCGACGTGGTCCGCGGCGGCGTGGTGGAGGGCTACTTCCTTTCCACCTATTCGGCGCGCAAGCTGGGCATGAAGACCACCGGCAATGCCGGCGGCTCGCATAACCTGACGCTGTCCAGCAAGCTGACCACGCCCGACGACGATTTCGCCGGCATGCTGCGCAAGCTCGGCACCGGCCTGCTGGTCACGGAGCTGATGGGGCAGGGCGTGAACTACGTCACCGGCGACTATTCGCGCGGTGCCTCGGGCTATTGGGTGGAGAACGGCGAGATCCGCTATCCGGTGGAAGAGATCACCATTGCCGGCAGCATGGCCGGGATGTTCCGCCAGATCGTCGCCATCGGCGCCGATACGCTGGTGCGCGGCACGAAGGAAACCGGCTCGATCCTGATCGAGCAGATGACCATCGCCGGCAACTGAGGCGGGCGCTGCAAACGACCGCGCAGCGGCCTGTTGCCAGGGCCGCCGCGCGGTTCTTGCTTCCAGGCCCGGTTTATTCCTCGCCGGAGGGCGGGCGCTCGTAGGTCACGAAGGCGTAGTCGAAGCCATTGGCCTCGGAGTGATGCGATTCGCGTGCGGTGGCCAGCCACTGGCGCGGGTCGATCGGCGGGAAAACCGCGTCGCCTTCGATATCCGCATCGATCTCCGTCACCACCAGGCGGTCGGCGCTGGGCAGGGCCTCGGCGTACAACTGCGCGCCGCCGATCAGGAAGATCTGCGCCGTGCCCGCGCACAGCCGCTGCGCTTCTTCGAGCGAGTTCGCCACCTCGCATCCTTCGATGCGCAGGTCGGGGTTGCGGCTCACCACGATATTGCGGCGGCCCGGCAGCGGCCTGCCGATGGATTCCCAGGTCTTGCGGCCCATCAGGATGGGGGCGCCCATGGTGGTGCGCTTGAAGTGCGCGAGATCCTCGGGCAGGCGCCACGGCAGCGCGTTGTCGCGGCCGATCACATTGTTGCGGGCCTTGGCCACGATCAGGGTCAGCAATGTCATACGGCCACCGGTGCCTTGATGGCCGGGTGAGGTTCGTAGCCGTCAAGCTCGAAATCCTCGTAGCGGTAGTCGAAGATGCTCTGCGGCTGGCGCTTGATGACAAGCCGCGGCAACGGGCGCGGCTCGCGCGACAGCTGCGTCGCCACCTGCTCGGCGTGATTGCTGTAGATGTGGCAGTCGCCGCCGGTCCAGATGAAATCGCCCACGTCCAGGCCGGTCTGCTGCGCAATCATGTGCGTGAGCAGTGCGTAGGAGGCGATGTTGAACGGGACGCCCAGGAAGATATCGGCCGAGCGCTGGTACAGCTGGCAGGACAGGCGCCCGTCCGCCACGTAGAACTGGAAGAAGGCGTGGCAGGGCGGCAGCTTCATCTGCGGGATCTCGCCCACGTTCCAGGCCGACACGATCAGGCGGCGCGAATCCGGATTGCTGCGGATCTGCGCCATCAGCTCGCTGATCTGGTCGATGTGCCGGCCGTCGGGCGTCGGCCAGGCGCGCCACTGCGAGCCGTAGACCGGGCCCAGTTCGCCGTTCTCGTCAGCCCATTCGTCCCAGATGCTGACCCCGTTCTCCTTCAGGTACTTGATGTTGGTCGAGCCCTGCAGGAACCACAGCAGTTCGTGGATGATCGACTTCAGGTGCAGCTTCTTGGTGGTCACCACCGGGAAGCCCTGGCGCAGGTCGAAGCGCATCTGATAGCCGAACACGGAGCGCGTGCCGGTGCCGGTGCGGTCGGCTTTTTCGGTGCCATGCTCTTGCACATGGCGCATGAAGTCGAGGTACTGTTTCATCGGCGCGGGTGTTGGGGAAAGTGACGCGACAGCGGTGTGGGCATGAAGTGCAAGCTGCCGAACGATGGGCGGCTTGCCGAAGGATGTGCGATTTTATCGCAAACGCGGCCGGGGGACTTCCTGTCGCCGCCGGTGCGGCGCCAAGCAAAAACGGGCCGCCTCGCGGCGGCCCGTCTGCCGGGCGCAGCGCCCCGGCGGGCGCTGCCTGCTTCCTGTGCCGGCCTTACTGGCTGGCCGCCGCCGGAGTGCGGCGCTTCTGCTTCAGGTAGCCGGCGCCGAGCACGCCGCCCACGATCAGCACGAACAGGCCGTAGTAGAGCATGGCGTTGCTGTCGAAGAACGCCTTCACCAGCGGCTCGCTGACGATCATCTTCACCGCGGTGAAGGCCAGCACGCCGGCGCCAATGTAGATGATCGAGGGGAAGCGGCCCATCAGCTTGAGGACCAGGCTCGAGCCCCACACAACGATCGGGATGCTGATCAGCAGGCCCAGCACCACCAGCAGGAAGCTGCCGTGCGCAGCGCCGGCCACCGCCAGGACATTGTCCACGCCCATCACCGCGTCGGCGATGATGATGGTCTTCATGGCGCCCACCAGCGTGGTCGCGCCAGCGCCGTGTTCGTCGCCGTTGCCGTCGTCGGAGAGCAGCTTGTAGGCGATCCACACCAGGGCCAGGCCACCGATCAGCAGCAGGCCGGGGATCTTGAGCAGCCAGACCACGCCAATGGTCATTGCCGAGCGCACCACCACCGCGCCGACCGTACCCCAGATAATGGCTTTCTTCTGCAACTGGGGCGGCAGGTTGCGTGCGGCCAGCGCGATCACGATGGCGTTGTCGCCCGCGAGCACCAGGTCAATGACGACGATGGAAAGCAGCGCCGTCAGGAACTGCATCGTGAACAGATCGGTGAACCATTCCATGAAATCTCCTCGAAAAACGAATAGCCGGAAGCCAAAAGCTGCACTTGCGCACAGTGTTTGCCTGGAGACATGAAGTTCGGGAGCTTGGGGGCGCCTTTGCAAACCATGAAACCAGGTTGCAAAGGTCTTGCTCGACCGCCGTTTGTACATTGCTGTCTTGTTGGCGGTCAGCACAACCGGAGGCCCTGAGGACTCGGAATGACGATTGTGCTAAGGGCTGGGCCCCGGAGCTACTCCCCTTTGAGGGACGTTCCATCCGGGCAAGCCCGCGATGAATACGCTGAGGCGGATTATAAACGAAGCCGCGCTTTCCGTGCGATGAAAAATGTGGTTTATGGCGTACATATTCAGGGGCGTAGCCAGCGCTTCAGGCGTTTTTCCGCCGCGGGCCCGTTTTTGCGATCTATCCTAGAAGACCGGCATCGGCCGATGCGCTCCAGACGTCACCGGAGGCGCGCGCCATGCCGGCCCCGCGCATGCCGTGACGTGCGGGCCCCTGGGGGTTTTATGCATCGCCCATCGACCATCAAGGAAACGTCATGCCGGCCGTCCCGACCCCGCTGCAGCCACGACACGAACATCCCCAAGCCAAGCGCACTTCCGGCGCATCCTTGAAACCCAACGGCAGCCAGGCCGGTGCTGTCGCCGCCAACGGGATCGCGCTGCCCAATCCGGTGCCGCGGCTGGACTTCATCCAGCAGTATCACGAAGACAACGGCGCGTTGCGCGGAGAAATCACGCGAGGCCTGCTGGCCGAGGCCGCCAGCATCAGCCCCAAGTTCTTCTACGACGTGCTCGGCTCGCGCCTGTTCGAGGCCATCACCGACCTGCCCGAGTATTACCCGACGCGTACCGAGGCCGCCGTCTTCTCCACCTTTGCACCCGCCATGGCCGCGCGCGCCGGCAGCAGCTGCGTGCTGATCGACCTCGGTGCGGGCAACTGCCAGAAGGCCGCGCGGCTGTTCGGCAGCCTGCAGCCTGCGCAATACGTGGCGCTCGACATCTCGGTGGAATTCCTGCGCGCCACCCTGTTCTGCCTGCAGCAGCAGCATCCGCAGATTCCCATGCTCGGCCTTGGCGCCGACCTGTGCGCGCCGCTCGACCTGCCGCCCGAGGTCAGGCACGGGCGCCGGCTGTTCTTCTACCCGGGCTCGAGCATCGGCAATTTCGCGCCAGACCAGGCGCAGGCCTTGCTGCAGCGACTGCGTGCGGCCGCGGGCCGCGGCGACGGCGTGCTGATCGGCGTGGACCTGCTCAAGGAAGAGCAGGCGCTGGTCGCGGCCTACGACGATCCGCTGGGGGTGACCGCCGCCTTCAACCGCAACGTGCTGCGCAACCTGAACCGCATCGTCGGCAGTGACTTCGCCCTCGAGGACTGGCGCCACGCCGCCAGCTTCGACCGCCAGGGCTCGCGCATCCAGATGCACCTGCGTGCCGAGCGCGATGTCACCGTGCGCTGGGCGGAAGGCAGCCGGGCGTTCAGCGCGGGCGAGACGATCCATACCGAAGACTCGTATAAATACCGCCCGCGCGACTTTGCCGCCTTGCTCGGGGCAGCCGGATTCGACGATCCCGTATGGTGGACCGACCCGCGTGGGTGGTTCGCGGTGTTCCACGCGCGGGCGTGAGCGTTCCACGCCCGGCGCCGCGGGCCGCCGGAGCCCCGGCGGCAGGGGTGTCATAATGCCTGCGTTCCCGCGACGGGGGCGGCGCGCCAAGCATGCGCGCCGTACTTCCGGCGCGCGGCCATGCAACCGTGGGCGATCCCATTCACCGGCAGGTTTTTTCGATGAGCGGCTTTTCCATGCTTCCCGATCTTCACTTCAACGGCGGCAAGACGGTCTGGACCGACCCTCGGCGCTTGCCACGAGAAGGCCTGGCGCAGGCGCTGGTGGAGACCCGCAACCGGACCCTGGCATGGCTCGCCGCCTTTGGCCAGACCCGCCGGGGCTGGGATGTGCAGCGCCAGGATTTCGCCGAGCCGCCATTGTGGATGCTGGGGCATATCGCCTGGCATGCCGAGTGGTGGTGCCTGCGCGAGGTACGCGTGCGTGAGCACGACGGCGTGCCGCTCCAGGTGGCCGGGGCGCCGTCGCTGCTGGCCGGCGCCGATGCATGGTTCGATCCCGAGCGCATCGATCCCGACGCGCGCTGGGAGGTCGCCTTGCCCGATGTGGCAGTGGTCAAGCGCTATGCCGCCGACGTGCTCGACGCCACCTTGCGCCGCCTGGCGACGCTGCCCGACGATAGCGACGCCACGCTCTACGCCTGGCGCCGCGCCCTGTTCCACGAAGACCGCCAGGGCGAGGCCATTGCGGCGTTGCTGCAGGCGCTCGGCGTGGCGCCGGTGGAGCCCGCGGTGGCGTTGCCTTCGCTGTCGGTGCCGCATGGCGGCACGCTGCAGTTTCCCGGCGGTCGCTTCGTACAGGGCTGGGCCGATCAGGACGGCTTCGCGCTGCCCGATGAACTGCCGCCGCAGCCCACCTATGTTCCCGCCTTCGAGATGGATGCCGCGCCGGTCAGCAACGCGCAGTTCCTCGAGTTCGTCGAGGACGGCGGCTACGAGCGCGCCCACTGGTGGACGCCGGCGGGCCGCCGGTGGCTGATGATGCAGGAGCGCTCGGCGCCACGCTATTGGGCGCGCCACCCGGACTCCAGGGCCTGGATGGCGCAGCGCTTCGGCAGCCTGCGCACGCTGAATCCGGACGAAGCCGTGCGCCATGTGAGCCTGTTCGAGGCGCAGGCCTGGTGCGTCTGGGCCGGCCGGCGCCTGCCGATGGAGTCAGAGTGGGAACTGGCCGCCGTGCAGAATCGCGGGGGCCTGCGCTGGGGCATGGTGCGCGAGTGGACGGCAACGCCGTACGAGCCCTACGCGGGGTTTGAAGCAGGCCCGGGCGATGCGGATTTCGCCGACTGTTTCGCCACCCACCAGGCGGTGCGGGGTGCGTCGTTTGCCAGCCCGGCACGGCAGCATCACCCGCGCGCGCGGCTGGCGCTGTTGCCCGAGGACGATTTCGCCTTCGTCGGCTTTCGCAGTTGTCCGCTCTAGGGGGCGCCCGGCGCGCACTGCCATGCAGGCGGCAAAAGAAAAAGGCACCCGAGGGTGCCTTCTTCTTTTGCCGGAAGGGGCTGTGCGCCGTGGCGGCCAGCCCTGTCTCCGATCAGCGCTCGAAACGCGAGCGGCCGCCGCCGTTGCCGTTGCCATTGCGCTGGCCGCCGAAGCCGCCACGGTTGCCGTCGCGGTTACCGTCGCCGAAGCTGCGCGGAGCGCCGTCACGGTTGCCGTAGCTGCTGCGGCCTTCGCCGCCACGGTAGCCACCGCCGTTGCCGGCCGGTGCGCCGCCGCCGAAGCTGCGGTTGTTGTCGCCGAAGCTGCGCGGTGCTGCGCCGTCACGGTTGCCGAAGCCACGGTTGTCGCCGCCGCGGTAGCCGCCTTCGTTGCCGAAGCTGCGCTGGCCGCCATTGCCGGCGTTGCCGCCGGCACCGGTGTTGGCGCTCTGGCCGCGGTAGCCGAAGCCGCCGCGGTCACCGAAGCCACGGTTGCCGTCGCGGTCGCCGAACGGGCGGTCGCCGGCCGGGCGCGGTGCGCCGTCGCGGTTGCCGTAGCTGCGGCTTTCGCCGCCACCGAACTTGCGGTCGCCGAAGCTGCGGTTTTCGCCGCCGCGGTAGCCGCCGCCGTTGCTGTTGCCACGGTAGCCGCCGCGGTCACCACCCGGCTTGCCGCCGAAGCCGGTGCGCGGCTTGGGCGAGCGGCGCGGTTCCAGGCCTTCGATCACCGAAGCGTCGATGCGGTTGTTGGTGAAGCGCTCGATGCGCTTCCACTGGAACATGTCGCCATGGTTCACAAGGTTGATGGCGACGCCCGAGCGGCCCGCGCGGCCGGTACGGCCGATACGGTGCACGTAGTCCTCGGCCTGCTTGGGCAGGTCGAAGTTCACCACGTGGGTGATGTCGGGCACGTCGATGCCGCGCGCGGCCACGTCGGTGGCCACCAGGATGCGCAGGTTGCCACGGCGCAGCGAGGTCAGGGTGCGGTTGCGCGCGCCCTGGGTCATGTCGCCGTGCAGTGCGCCGGCCGCGAAGCCGGTGTCCGACAGGCGCTCGGCCAGCGAGTCGGCATCGCGCTTGGTGGCGGTGAAGACGATCGCTTGCTTGAGGCTGACATCGCGCAGCAGGTGGTCGAGCAGCTTTTCCTTGTGCGACATGTCGTCGGTGAAGTGCAGGCGCTGTTCGATATTGCTCTGGTCGGCGCGGGCAGCGGCGATCTCGATGCGTTGCGGGTCGCGCAGCTGGCGCGAGGCGAGCTGGGCGATGCGGCCGTCCAGCGTGGCCGAGAACATCAGCGTCTGGCGGGTGGCCGGGGTGGCGGCGACGATGGCGTCGATGTCATCGGCAAAGCCCATGTCCAGCATGCGGTCGGCTTCGTCGAACACCAGCATGTCCAGCGCCGACAGGTCGATGCGGCCGGCTTCGATGTGGTCGAGCAGGCGGCCCGGCGTTGCCACCAGGATGTCGGGCATCTTCGACAGCATGGCCAGCTGCTTCGGGTAGGGCATGCCGCCCAGGATGCTGGCGCACACGATGCGGCGCAGGTGGCGGCCGTACTTTGCGGCGGCTTCGGTCACCTGCAGGGCCAGTTCACGCGTCGGCGTCAGCACCAGCAGCGCCGGCTGCGCCGGTGCGGGGCGGGGGCGCTTGCCCTTCATGCGCTTGGCCGGCTCGTCAAAGCGCGGGCGGTTCGGCGCAGCCTTTTCGCTGATGCGCTGGATGGCCGGCAGCATGAACGCGCCAGTCTTGCCCGAGCCGGTCTGGCTGGAAACCAGCAGATCGCGGCCGGCCAGGAAGGCGGGGATTGCCTGCGCCTGCACCGGCGTGGGCGTGGTGTAGTTCAGTTCGGCGAGGGCGCGCAGGATGGCTTCGTCCAGGCCGAGCTTGGCAAAGCCGTTGTCGGCAGCAACCGGAGCGGCGGCGGCAGGCTCGGCGGCCGGGTTGAGCATGGCGTCGATCTTCTCGAGCGGGCTCGGTTCCTGGGCTGCGGGCGTGGCGATGATGGCGGCTTCGGTCGATGCGTCAGCGGCGGAGGCAAAATCCTGCTCCGCACGGATGTCGTGCTGGGTCATGTCGTAACTTTTATTTAAATGCATGGCACCCCATGCCAATCGAGTGTGCAGGGGCGGGCGCAGTGCAAAGTCTTAAAAAAGGCTTCGGCGCCAATCGGTGAGGCCGTTACGACAGACACGCTGGCAGTACGGCGGCAGGCAGGGCGGCATCGGCACAAGGCCGGGTGCGTATTCCCTGGCAGGCAAACAGCTCGATACAAGCTGTTCAACAGGATCGGAGACGAGGCGACGTCGGTGAGAAATGCGTTCTGTCGGGTATCACCACTTGGCCATCAGGACGGGCCAGCCGGCGGGACCGGGGAGCAGAGCTTGAGAGCGGGGGCGGTATCGCCTGCCGCAGGTCGCGGCTGGCGTGTTGCACAACTCACAGTGCGAACTCACGGCGCGTATTGTAGCAGAAACAAAAGTAATTTGTTGCGCTGCGATAAGAATTCTCTATGTGCGCTGGCGAGTCTCTGCTGCGTGGCCCTTTGTCCGCTTTGCCGGTCAAGGGCCTTGCCGCCGCGGGAGTTGCATCCGCCGGTAGTCTGCCTATACTGAATCCGTCGGGCTCACCTACGCCCGGCAAGGTAGCGGACCAAGCATACCGCTGACCTTCCTTGGCGCTTTGATTTAAGTGCTGCTCGCCGCTGGTATCGCGGCAGTCGGCGTCACTGCCAGTATTCCTTCGGCTCTCCGGGTGGTCCGGAGGGACGTCCGCGTCATGGGCGGAATCATGGGAATCCTGCTTGCACGACTGTTTGCCGGGATAACGCCGATGTGACCAGGAAGGTCCGGACCGTCCGCAACCGGCCCGCCAGCAGACTGGCGGGCTTTTTCATGTCAGGTGTCTTCAATCCCGAGGCCCATCCGCCCGCCTCACTCCCGTTGCGTCACGCCTGCCGCTTTCATTGCCGCGGCCAGCGTTTGCGCCGTGCGGTTTTTGATATACTCCGGGCCTGCTCCCGGATCCGTGCCATCGAGGCGCGCCACACATCCGCGGGGTCTATCCGCTCGCCGTAGTTCAATGGATAGAACGAGCGCCTCCTAAGCGCTAGATACAGGTTCGATTCCTGTCGGCGGGACCAGTGCAACGCTGGTTCTTCGCGGTTCGTCGGACGATGCCCCGTTTCAGGCTATGTAGTGTCCGTCTCCGTCTAGTGTCCGTCTCTGTCTCCGTCTGCAGGGAAGCCCGGAACCTGCGGCACTCTCCCGGGCTTGACTATGCGCCGCCGGATCACTCAATGCGCCCCCGTCTTCGAAAACAACTGGATCACCGCCACCCCCGCCACGATCAGGCCGATGCCCAGCCATGCCGCCAGGTCCGGGATCTGCCGGTACAGCACGCCGGCGATCAGCGTGACCAGCACGATGCCGGCGCCGCACCAGATGGCGTAGGCAATGCCGACCGGCACGGTTTTCATGACCTGCATCAGCAGGAAGAAGGCGGCCACATAGCCGCTTACCACCAGCAAGCTGGGGAGCAGGCGCGTGAAATTGTCGGCGGCCTTGAGGCTGCTGGTGGCAATCACTTCGGCCACGATGGCCAGGGCCAGGAGCACGTAGCTGTTCATCGGTCGTTTTCCTGCATTGATTGTCGCCGGGTGCGCATTTTCCCACATGGCGTCGGCCGGGCCGGGAAGGGGGTGTACAGTGCGTAACCGGGCGGGCGCGGGCGCGCGGCCACGGACAACCCCCTACTTTCAGGTGGTTGCCCCGCGCCGGGATGCGGCCTTCAATCGCAGTTAGGGTTCCTCAGAGAGCCTGGTATGTCGCGGTAGTGCCGACCAGCTGGCAATACGATAAAGCCGGAGGCGGGTGAGTCAGGTTCACAGGGGGGCGCCATGAAAGGCGACGACGAGTTGCAGACCGTTTGGCCGCAGGTGGATGGCGCGCTGGCGGGGCAGGGGGTCTGGCAGAACACGATTGCCGCCGCGGATGTGGCGCTGGAGGAGGCGTCGCGCATCCAGCGGGGCGTCCAGCACAATCTGCGTTTGCAGCAGGAGGTACGGGCGCTGCGCGAGGAACTGCGCAAGGCGCATGGCGAACTGGACCGCTACCGTGGCATGCATGCGCGGGTGGTGGTGGGCATGCGGCAGCTCGAAGAGGACAACGCCGGCGAGGTCAGCCGCCTGCGCGCCGAGAGCGAGATGCTGATGGTGCGCCACCGGGTCTACAAGCTGCTGGCCGAGCACTACGCGCTGACCGCGCTGAGTTTCGATCCCGCCGTCTTCGCCGAGCACCGCGACCGCGTGCTGCAGCACATTCTCTTCCAGCGCCGCAAGGGCGCGCCGCTATCCGGCATGTGCGCCGCCGATATCGCTTTCCTGCTGCTCTGAGCGGCACGCCCGGCAAGAGTCCGGGGCCGTCTCGCTTCATCTTGACTGCGCGTCGCGGCCCTGGCCGCTTGCCGGGGCGGCGCGCGGGCGCAGCACCAGCAGCGCCAGCATGCCACCCACCACGCCCCAGAAGGCCGAGCCCACGCCCGCCAGCGTCATGCCGGAGGCGGTGATCATGAAGGTCAGCAAGGCCGCCTCGCGTTCGGCTGGCACCTGCATGGCCGTGGTCAGCCCGCTGGCGATGGAGCCGAGCAGGGCGAAGGCCGCCACCGCCACCACCAGCGCCTTGGGAAAGGCGGCGAACAGCGCCGCGATGCTGGCGGCAAGCACACCCGCCACCAGATAGCCGATGCCGCAAACCACGGCTGCCGTGTAGCGGCGGTCGCGGTCGGGGTCGGCCTGCGGGCCGGTGCAGATCGCTGCCGTGATCGCGGCCAGGTTGATGCCGTGCGAGCCGAACGGCGCGAGCAGGGCGGAGGCGATGCCGGTCACGGCGATCAGTGGCGAGGCGGCAACGTGATAGCCGTCGGCGCGCAGCACCGCCAGCCCGGGCACGTTCTGCGAAGCCAGCGCGACGATGAATAGTGGCACCGCGATGCTGACGAACGCCTGCACGGAGAAGGCCGGCGTGGTCCACACCGGCGCCGCCAGCGCGAAATGGAACGCTTCGAAATGCAACTGGCCCAGCGCGCCGGCCAGTGCCACGCCCGCCACCAGCACGCCAGGCACCGCGTAGCGCGGCCACCAGCGCCTGCCGGCCAGGTAGAGCGCAAACATCACCAGCAGCAACACGGTCTGCTGCTGGACCTGTACGAACACATCGACGCTGATGCGGAACAGGATGCCGGCCAGCAGCGCGGAGGCAATGCTGGCCGGCAGGGCGCGCATCAGCTTGTCGAACCAGCCCGTCAGCCCTGCCGCGGTCATCAGCAATGCTGCCATCACGAAGGCGCCGATGGCTTCCGGGTAGGGCACGCCGGGCAGGCTGGCGATGAGCAGCGCCGCGCCGGGCGTGGACCAGGCGATCACGATGGGCGCGCGCGTCAGCAGCGACAGCCCGATGGTGGTGACACCCATGCCGATCGATAGCGCCCAGATCCACGATGCGACCTGCGCATCGGAGAGATGCGCGGCCTGGCCGGCCTGGATCATCAGCACCAGCGAGCTGGTGTAGCCGGTCAGCATGGCTATCAGGCCGGCGACGAGCGCCGGGACGGAGAGATCGGAGAGCTTGGGCGGGACAGTGGCGGGCATCGGGCAGGGTTGCCGGCGATACCTCACGAGGCCTGTGAGCCCCGGAGCGCGCGGCAGGGAAACGAGACGGCGAAGAAAGCGAAGAACCGCGGATGCGGCCGGGCCGCCATCTTCGCACGAGTCTCCTCTTTTTTGTCGCCTGCCTGCCCGCGCCAGGGCGTGGCCGCCCCGGGACGCGTCCCGGGGCACCGGCTCAGTCGGCGACCTTGTCGCTGGGGAACTTGAACGAATCCCGCAGCAGGTAGCTCATCGGGATATCGAGGTTGACCCCGTTCGGCGGGATCGGCGACTGGAACCACTTCTTGTAGAGCTTCTGCGTATCCTGCGAATAGATCGAGGCGATCAGTGCCTTGTCCACCAGGTGCTTGAACTCTGCATCCCGGCGCGACAGCATGATCGCGTAAGGCTCGATCGTCAGCAGTTCGCTGGTAATGGTGAAGCTCGCCGGGTTCTTCGCATTGGCGCGCAGGCCGTAGAGCAGCACGTCGTCCATGATGAAGGCGTCGGCCTTGCCTTGCTCGACCATGGCGAAGGCCTCGGCATGGTCCTTGGCTTCCAGCACCTTCATCTGCATGGCGCCGGCACCGTTGATCTGGCGCACCATGGCCAGCGGCGTGGTGCCGGTCGTCGAGACCACGGTCTTGCCGCGCAGGTCGCTCAGCTTGCGGATGCCCGAGTCGCTCTTGACCAGCATGCGGCTGCCGGCGATGTAGTGCGGGATGGTGAAGGCGACCTGTTCGCGCCGTTCGCGGTTGTTGGTGGTGGAGCCGCACTCGAGATCGGCCTTGCCTTCGACGATGGCGGGGATGCGGCTGGCCGGCGTGACCGGCACGTATTCCACCCTCAGGCCCGGCATCTTCAGGGCGTCGCGCAGCGAGTCGGCCACGCGCAGGCAAAGGTCGACCGCGTAGCCGAACGGCTTGCCGTCCGCCACGAACGAGAACGGCACCGAGCTTTCGCGGTGGGCGATGCGCAGCGTGCCGCTCTGCTGGATGCGCAGCAGGACGGGTGTCGCCGACGTCTGGGCCACGGCAGGCGGCATGCCCGCGGCCACCGTCAGCATCAGTGCAAGCGTGGACAGCAAGGGCAGCGCGCGGCCCCGGGCAGGCGCGAACCCCGGCCGGGCGTCGCGCAAGCAATGCGAACGCGGATAGATCATGGAATTCCCCGTACAAAGAAAAGCGGCTGGAACGACTAATCGCAGAACAAGCGTTGTCTGGCGTCGGGCTGCCCGCACCGGTTGCTGACCGGCTTTTTGTAAGTTGCTGCCGTCGTGCTGCGGCTTGCTTGACCGGCGGCCATTGTTCCATGGCCGTGCGCGGCTCGACAATACGCGCCCAGGGGAGTGTTGCGCGGCGCGCAACTGCGCACTAAAACGGGGGTTTGAACAGGGCATCCGGGTGCGTCGCGCACCGTGGGCGAGAGCGGTGCACGTTGACGGGGCTTTCCCTTACGGATTTGTCCGACTAGAGCGGCGCCGGGGCCCTTGCTATCCTGCATTCGTGCCTTGCGAGCAGGGCACCGAGGAGAGACTCTTGGGCCCGCGCCAGCGCGGGCCCTTCTTTTTTTCCGGCGCATGCCGGGCCGGTCGCCGGCCCCCGCCGCCGGGCCGCGAGGCCACACTGGTCTACAATGCCGGCTACCTGGCATCCTGGCGCCCGGTCCGGCGCGACGCGCTGCCCGCGTGGCGCTGGGCGAGCACCGTTCTGCCGCGCCTTCGTCGTGCCTTGCGCCCGTGGGCGCCAGCGCCGCGCCCGTGCCGCCACCTCTGTCTTCCTTTTCGTACTGCTGCTCCCATGGCCCTGTTTTCGATTTCCGACGCCCAGCTCGCCTTTGGGCATGTGGCCTTGCTCGACCATGCCGACTTCTCCCTGGAAGCCGGCGAGCGCGTCGGCCTGATTGGCCGCAACGGCTCGGGCAAGTCCTCGCTGCTCAAGATCGTGGCCGGCCTGTCCGCGCCGGACGATGGCCTGATCGCGCGCCAGAGTGGCGTGACCTCGGCTTATGTGCCCCAGGAGCCGCAATTCGAGCCCGGCCAGGTGGTATTCGATGCGGTATCCCAGGGCCTGGGCCAGGTCCATGACCTGCTGGTCGCATACGAAGCCGCGCTGGCCGCGCTGGACGACAACCACGACGAGGCCGCGCTGGCCGAGTTGCACCGCCTGCAGTCCGAGGTCGACGCCGCCGGGGCGTGGCAAGTGCGCACGCGCGTGGAAACCACGCTGGCGCAGCTTGGCCTGAGCGCCAATGTGCGGGTGGATGCCTTGTCCGGCGGCATGCAGAAGCGCGTGGCGCTGGCGCAGGCGCTGGTGGCCGAGCCCGACATCCTGCTGCTCGACGAACCCACCAACCACCTGGACGTGGAAGCCATCCGCTGGCTTGAAGACCTGCTGCTGTCCTTCCGCGGCAGCGTGCTGCTCATTACCCACGACCGTGCCTTCCTCGACCGCGTGGCGACCCGCATCGTCGAGCTGGACCGCGGCCGGCTGGTGTCCTTCCCCGGCAACTTCGCCGCCTACCAGACGCGCAAGGCCGAGCAAATGGCGGCCGAGCAGGTCGAGCAGGCGAAGTTCGACAAGCTGCTGGCGCAGGAGGAAGTGTGGATCCGCAAGGGCGTGGAGGCGCGCCGCACGCGCAGCGTGGCCCGCATCCAGCGCCTGGTGACGATGCGCAGCGAGCGCGCCTCGCGGCGCGACGTGCAGGGCAACGTCAAGCTGGAGGTGTCGCAGGGCGAACGCTCCGGCAAGATCGTGGCCGAGCTGACCGACGTCAGCAAGGGCTTCGTCGACAAGGTGGTGGTGCGCGATTTCACCGGCACCATCATGCGCGGCGACAAGGTCGGCCTGATCGGCGCCAACGGCGCCGGCAAGACCACGCTGCTGCGCCTGATCCTCGGCGAGCTGGCACCGGACGGCGGCACCGTGAAGAACGGCAGCAATATGCAGGTGGCGTATTTCGACCAGATGCGCACCCAGCTCGACCTGGAGCGCTCGCTGGCCGATACCATCAGCCCGGGCAGCGACTGGGTCGAGATCAATGGCCAGCGCAAGCACGTGATGAGCTACCTGGGTGATTTCCTGTTCGCGCCCGAGCGCGCGCGTTCCCCGGTGAAGTCACTGTCCGGCGGCGAGCGCAACCGCCTGCTGCTGGCGCGCCTGTTCGCCCGCCCGGCCAATGTGCTGGTGCTCGACGAGCCGACCAACGACCTCGACATCGACACGCTGGAGCTGCTCGAGGAACTGCTGCAGGACTATAGCGGCACCGTGTTCCTGGTCTCGCACGACCGGGCCTTCCTCGACAACGTGGTGACCTCGACCATTGCCGCCGAAGGCGACGGGCGCTGGCGCGAATACGTGGGCGGCTATTCCGACTGGCAGGTGCAGTCGGCACGCAGCACGGCCATGCAGGAAGCGCGCGGCGGCGAGCGCAAGGCCGCCGAGGCAGCCAAGCCGCGCGAGGCCCGCGCGGCCGCGCGCGTCAAGCTGTCGTACAAAGAGCAGCGTGAACTGGACGGCCTGCCCGAGCGCATCGCCGCGCTCGAGAAGGAGCAGCAGACCGTGTCCGCGCAACTCGCGGACGGTACGCTCTACGCCAGCGATCCCGCCAAGGCGACGCAGCTCGGCACCCGCCACGACGAGATCGAGATGGAACTGCTGGAGACGCTGGAGCGCTGGGAAGTGCTGGAGGCGAAGACAAAGGGCGAGGCGCAGTAAAGTCCGGACGCCGCCGCGCTGCTGCCAGGCTCCGCCAAGGCCGCCCGCGGTGCCCGAGGTCGTTTCCTTTCTCCCCTCATGGGGAAGGGGAGGAATCAATCAGGGCGTGGCCGGGCCCGCTAGCCGCACCAGGCCAGCACCATATTGGTCAGGTCGACCATGAAGGCCGGCCGCAGGTAGCCCAGGAAGGCCAGCGCCAGCACCATGGCCGCCACCGCGAAGCCGGTGGCGCGCAAGACGGTGGCGCGCGCGATCATGCCGCCACCACCCGCGGGCGCGAGATGGCGTGCTCGCGGATCGGCAGGTTGACCAGTGCGGCGAGCGCGCCCAGCCCGATGGCGATCATCCACACCGTGTTGTAGTTGCCGGTGCGGTCATAGAGGAAGCCGCCCAGCCACGCCCCCAGGAAGCTGCCGATCTGGTGCGAGAAGAACACCACCCCGGACAGCATCGACAAGTACTGCACGCCGAACACCTGGGCGATGATGCCGTTGGTCAGCGGCACCGTGGACAGCCACAACAAGCCCATCAGCGCGGCGAACACCCAGGTGCTGGCGGCCGTGAGCGGCAACAGCAGGTAGGCCGCGATCACCACCGAGCGGGTGATGTAGATGAACGACAGCAGGTACCGCTTGGGCATGCGCTGGCCCAGCGCGCCGGCAGTGTAGGTGCCGAACACATTGAACAGGCCGATCAGCGCCAGCGCCACGGTGGCGACCTTGGGATCGGTCAGGCCGCGGTCCTTCAGGTACGGCGCAAGGTGCACGCCGATGAACACGACCTGGAACCCGCACACGAAGTAACCCAGCGTCAGCAGCTGGAAGTTGCGGTTGCCGAAGGCCTCCCGCACGGCCTGGCCGATGGTCTGCTGGAAACCGCCCGCATGCGCTTCGGCTTTCGGCTCGCGCAGGCTGAAGGCCAGCGGCAGCATCAGGCAGGCCAGCACCGCCAGCACGAGCAGCGCGTTTTGC
This sequence comes from Cupriavidus sp. 05T41, assembly GCF_056396525.1. NCBI lineage: Bacteria > Pseudomonadati > Pseudomonadota > Betaproteobacteria > Burkholderiales > Burkholderiaceae > Cupriavidus > Cupriavidus sp. 05T41. Next base: position 29,627 of record NZ_JBFTLQ010000022.1, on the reverse strand, counting down.
CAGCCGGCCGTGGAAATCAGCGTCTGCTCCACCGGAATCATCAGGAACTGCCCGAACGAGCCCGCCGCCGCGGATATGCCCATGGCCCACACGCGCTTCTCGGCGCTGGCCACGCGCCCGATCACGCCGTAGACCACGCTATACGTGGTTCCCGATTGCGCGATGCCGATCAGGATGCCGGCGCCCGAGGCAAAGGCGGTGCCGGAGCTGGCCATGGCCATGACCAGCAGGCCTGCCACATAGAGCGCCACGCCGATCAGCATGATGCGGAACGCGCCGAACTTGTCGGCCAGCGCCCCGGTAAACGGCTGGGTCACCCCCCACATCAGGTTCTGCAGCGCCAGCGCAAAGGCGAAAGTCTCGCGGCTCCAGCCATGCGCCTGGGTGATCGGCAGGTTGAACAGCCCGAATCCGTGCCGGATGCCCATCGACAAGGTGACCAGCAAGCCACCGCAAATCAGCACGGTGGTGAGGGAAAGTGGTTTCTTCTGCATGGTGTTCTGCATCTTGGCGTGCGTCCCTTGGCTCTGTTTGTCGTGTTGTTCTAATTTTGTTCTGGTTCTTCTCTCGTTCTGCTCTCATCCTTCGCCGGCGCCTGCCGCAGGCGCCCTTGCCGGCTGCCCCGGCAAGGGCGCAGCCTGGCCGCGCAGCCCGGTGCGGGGGAGTTTACTCCGCATCCGGGGGCCGCGTGGCGCGCCGGGACGGCGCAGCAATGTGCCGCATCGGGCGCGGGCTGATGCGATCGAGAATGGTGGCAAGACGGTCACGCGCTTCCATTACAATGCAGGCTGCCCGGCCACCCTGGCTGGCGCGCGGCGGACCGCCGTGGCGCCGGGCTGGCCGAGAATCCCACTAAGCAAGCGACTCCATGGCGAGCAAAACCAGTCAGTACAGCGAATCTTCCATCCGGGTCCTCAAGGGCCTGGAGCCGGTCAAGCAACGGCCCGGCATGTACACCCGTACCGACAACCCCCTGCACATCGTGCAGGAAGTGATCGACAACGCCTCCGATGAAGCCCTGGGCGGGTATGGCACCGAGATCATGGTCACCCTGCACCGCGACGGCAGCGTCAGCGTGGAGGACGACGGCCGCGGCATCCCGGTCGGCATCCATCCCGAAGAGCAGGTCCCGGTGGTGGAGATCGTCTTCACGCGCCTGCACGCGGGCGGCAAGTTCGACAAGGGCAAGGGCGGCGCCTATGCCTTTTCCGGCGGCCTGCACGGCGTCGGCGTTTCGGTCACCAACGCGCTGTCGACGCAGCTCGACGTCACCGTCTGGCGCGACGGCAACAACGCCACGCTGACCTTCTCGGGCGGCGACGTCACCGTGCCGCTGGCCACCCGCAAGCTCGAGCGCGGCGAGAAGAAGAGCGGCACGCGCGTGCAGGTGTGGCCGGACCCCAAGTATTTCGATTCGGCCACCATCCCGCTGGCCGAGTTGCAGCGTCTGCTGCGCAGCAAGGCCGTGCTGCTGCCAGGCGTGAAGGTCACCCTGCTGCATGAGAAGAACGGCGAGCGCCAGACCTGGCAGTACGACCAGGGCCTCAAGGGCTACCTGGTCGAAGCGCTGGCGCAGGGCAGCGGCGCCGAACTGGTGGTGCCGATGTTCGAGGGCGAGCATTTCGCCGACCCGGACGCCAACGCCGCCGAAGAAGGCTTTGCCGAGGGCGAGGGCGCAACGTGGGTGGTGGCCTGGACCGAGGACGGCGCGCCGGTGCGCGAGTCCTACGTCAACCTGATCCCCACGCCGGCCGGCGGCACGCACGAGTCCGGCCTGCGCGAGGGCCTGTTCCAGGCGGTCAAGAGTTTTATCGAGATGCACGCGCTGCAGCCCAAGGGCGTCAAGCTGATGAGCGAAGACGTGTTCGCGCGCGCCTCGTTCGTGCTGTCGGCCAAGGTGCTGGACCCGCAGTTCCAGGGCCAGATCAAGGAGCGCCTGAACAGCCGCGACGCGGTGCGCCTGGTGTCCACCTTCAGCCGTCCCGCGCTGGAGCTGTGGCTCAACCACCATGTCGAGTACGGCAAGAAGCTGGCCGAGCTGGTGATCCGCCAGGCCCAGGCGCGCACGCGCGCCGCGCAGAAGGTGGAGAAGAAGAAGGGCTCGGGCGTGGCCGTGCTGCCGGGCAAGCTGACCGACTGCGAATCCACCGACGTCACCCGCAACGAACTGTTCCTGGTCGAAGGCGACTCCGCCGGCGGCTCGGCCAAGATGGGGCGCGACAAGGAGTTCCAGGCCATCCTGCCGCTGCGCGGCAAGGTGCTCAATACCTGGGAGACCGAGCGCGACCGCCTGTTCGCCAACAACGAGGTGCACGACATCGCGGTGGCGATCGGCGTGGACCCGCACGGCCCCAACGACGAGCCCGACCTGTCCAACCTGCGCTACGGCAAGATCTGCATCCTGTCCGACGCGGACGTGGACGGCGCGCACATCCAGGTGCTGTTGCTGACGCTGTTCTTCCGCCATTTCCCCAAGCTGATCGACAACGGCAATGTGTGCGTGGCACGCCCGCCGCTGTACCGGGTGGATGCGCCCGCGCGCGGCAAGAAGCCGGCGCAGAAGCTCTACGCGCTCGACGACGGCGAGCTGGTGGCGATCCAGGACAAGCTGCTCAAGGACGGCGTCAAGGAGAACAGCTGGCAGATCTCCCGCTTCAAGGGCCTGGGCGAGATGAATGCCGAGCAGCTCTGGGAAACCACCATGAACCCCGATACGCGCCGCTTGCTGCCGGTGGCGCTGGGCAGCTTCGACCTGCCGCAGACCGTGGGCGTGATGAACATGCTGATGGGCAAGGGCGAGGCCGCGCAGCGGCGCACCTGGCTCGAAGAGCGGGGCAACGAGGTGGTGGCCGACATCTGAGCGGCCCGCTTCCGAGATCCGCATGACGCGAGGAAACCCGATGGCGAATACCAGACCTGAGAGCAAGCGGTGGCGGCGCATGGCTGCCGTCCTGCTGCTGGCCGGCCTGGCTTGCGCGCCGGCGGCCCACGCGGCGCTTTATGGCTATATCGACGACGACGGCGTGGCGCATTTTGCCGACGAGAAGCTCGATGAGCGCTATACGCTGTTCATGCGGAACGGCGGCGAGCTGCGCGTCTCGCCGGGCCGCGCGGGCGCGGGCGCGGGCGCTGGCGCTGGCGCTGGCGCTGGCGGCCAGATCGACCTGGAGACGCACAAGCTCTACCGCTATATCGTCAACCACCCGAACATCGCCACGGTCGAGCCGATCATCCGCCAGGTGGCGCAGGCGCAGAACGTGGACCCGGCGCTGGTCAAGGCGGTGATGGCGGTGGAGTCGGGCTTCAATGCCGGCGCGGTGTCGCCCAAGGGCGCGATCGGGCTGATGCAGGTGATTCCCGACACCGGCGCGCGCTTTGGCGTCGCCGCCGACGCGCGCCGCACGGTGGAGCAGAAGCTGGCGGACCCGCGCACCAATATCTCGGCCGGCGTGCGCTACCTGCGCTGGCTGATGGAGCTGTTCCCCGGCAACCTCGAACTGGTGCTGGCGGCGTACAACGCGGGAGAGGGCGCGGTGCAGCGCTACAACAACCGCGTCCCGCCGTTCCCGGAGACGCAACAGTATGTCAGCACGGTGCTGCAGTTCTACCGCTTCTACCAGCCGGGCGGCACGCCCGCGAGCGTGGCGGGAGGCGGCGCGGGCGGCGTGAGCCGCGTCAAGATGGTGATCGGCGGGCGCCGCAACATGCCCTGACACCGACAACGAACAATATGCAACCGGCGCGCCGCGCTACAGACAGGCGCGCCGTCTTCCTGCCAAGCCATGGAACAACAAGACACTCTGTTTGACCCAGGTTCGCCCGATGGTGGCGCGGACTCGCTGACGCTCGCGCACTACGCCGAGCGCGCCTACCTCGACTACGCCATCAGCGTGGTCAAGGGACGCGCGCTGCCGGAAGTGGCCGACGGCCAGAAGCCGGTGCAGCGCCGCATCCTGTTCGCCATGCACGAAATGGGCCTGCGCTCCGACGCCAAGCCGGTCAAGTCCGCGCGCGTGGTGGGCGACGTGCTGGGCAAGTATCACCCGCACGGCGACCAGTCCGCCTACGACGCGCTGGTGCGCCTGGCGCAGGACTTCTCGCTGCGCTACCCGCTGATCGACGGCCAGGGCAACTTCGGCTCGCGCGACGGCGACGGCGCGGCGGCCATGCGCTACACCGAGGCGCGCCTCACGCCGATCTCGCGCCTGCTGCTCGACGAGATCGACCAGGGCACGGTGGACTTCGTGCCCAACTACGACGGCTCGATGGAAGAGCCCAAGCTGATGCCCGCGCGGCTGCCCTTCGTGCTGCTCAACGGCGCATCCGGCATCGCCGTGGGCATGGCCACCGAAGTGCCGCCGCACAACCTGCGCGAAGTGGCGGCGGCCACCGTGGCGATGATCCGCAATCCCAACATCACGCTGGCCGAGCTGCTGGCGCTGATGCCGGGTCCTGACTATCCGGGCGGCGGCCAGATCATCTCGCCGGCCTCGGATATCGCGCAGATCTACGAGGGCGGCCGCGGCAGCCTGAAGGTGCGCGCGCGCTGGATCATCGAGGACATGGCGCGCGGCCAGTGGCAACTGGTGGTGACCGAACTGCCGCCAAGCACGTCGGCGCAGAAGGTGCTCGAGGAAATCGAGGAAATCACCAACCCGAAGGTCCGCACCGGCAAGAAGTCGCTCACGCCCGAGCAACTGCAGCTCAAGCAGGGCATGCTGGCCGTGCTCGACGCGGTGCGCGACGAGTCCGGCAAGGACGCGCCGGTGCGCCTGGTGTTCGAGCCCAAGAGCAAGAACATCGAGCAGCAGGATTTCATCCAGACGCTGCTCGCGCATACCAGCCTGGAGTCGGGCGCGTCGATCAACCTGGTGATGATCGGCACCGACGGCCGGCCGCGCCAGAAGGGCCTGCCCGAGATCCTGCGCGAGTGGATCGCGTTCCGCTTCGAGACCGTCACGCGCCGCACGCGCTATCGCCTGGGCAAGGTCGAGGACCGCATCCACATCCTCGAAGGCCGCATGCTGGTGTTGCTCAATATCGACGAGGTGATCCGCATCATCCGCGAGAGCGACGAACCCAAGCCGGCGCTGATGCAGGCCTTCGGCCTGTCCGACCGCCAGGCCGAGGACATCCTGGAAATCCGCCTGCGCCAGCTGGCCCGGCTCGAAGCCCTGCGCATCGAGAAGGAACTGAAGGAGCTGCGCGAAGAACAGGCCGACCTCGACGTGCTGCTCAAGTCCGAGACCGTGATGCGCCGGCGCATCATCAAGGAGATCGAGACCGACGCCAAGCAGTTCAGCCCCGAAGACAAGGACCCGCGCCGCACGCTGATCCAGGAAGAACGCCGCGCCGCCGCCGAAGTGCGCGTGGTCGACGAGCCCGTCACCGTGGTGGTCTCGCAGAAGGGCTGGGTGCGCACGCGCCAGGCCCACGGCCACGACGCGCAGCAGTTCACCTTCAAGGCGGGCGACGCGCTCTACGGCACCTTCGAGTGCCGCACGGTGGACGTGATGCTGGTGTTCGGCACCAACGGCCGTGTGTACACGGTGCCGGTGGCCGGGCTGCCCGGCGGGCGTGGCGACGGCGTGCCGGTGACCACGCTGATCGAGCTGCAGGCCGGCAGCCAGATCGCCCATACCTTCGCCGGCGGACTCGACCAGCGCATGCTGATCGCCACGCAGGGCGGCAACGGCTTCCAGACCAAGGTGGGCGACATGGTCAGCCGGCAGAAGGGCGGCCGCGCCTACCTCACGCTGGACGAAGGCGACGCCCCGCTGGTGCCCGCGCCGATCGGCGAGGAGGCCACGCATGTGGCCTGCCTGTCGGCCAATGGCCGCATGCTGCTGGTCGCGCTCGACGAGATCAAGTCCCTGTCGGCCGGCGGCCGCGGCGTGATCCTGATGGAGCTCGAGCCCAAGGAAACGCTGCTGCAGGCCATCGCCGTGGGCGCGCCGGGGCTGGTGCTGTCCGGTGCAGGGCGTGGCGGCAAGCCGGGCTCGCAGAAGGTGGCGGGGCAGAACCTGCTGCCGTATGTGGGCAAGCGCGCCCGCAAGGGCCGCGCGCTGGAGGCCAGGCTCAAGGACCCGCGCATCGATCCCGTGAGGATCGAGCCGCCGGCAGGCGGCAACTGATCTGCCAACCAGGCCCTGCGCGACAAGCGCAGGGCCTTTTTCATTTCCGGCACGCCGCCCAGGGCATCCGCCCGGCCGGCGTGCCGTCTTGCTTGCTTAGTGACATGCCAGTTTCTCCCGTCCCCGGCGGCGACGCGCTTGCGCCGCCGCCCACGCCGCGCCACCTGTTCATCGAATTTGCGCGCATGGGCCTGTCCGGCTTCGGCGGCGTGCTGCCCTTCGTGCGGCGCGCGGTGGTCGACCGCAACCGCTGGCTGGGCGACCGCGACTTCGTCGAGCTGCTGAGCCTCGGGCAGGTGCTGCCCGGGCCCAATGTGATCAACCTCGCGCTCATGCTGGGCCTGCGCTTTGCCGGCCTGCGCGGCGCGCTGGCGGCGTTCGCGGGGCTGGTGATGGTGCCGATGGTGGGGGTGCTGGCGCTGATGCTGCTCTACGAGCACTACCGCGATGTGGCGGCGGTGCAGCGCATGCTGACCGGCATGACCGCGGTGTCGGCGGGCCTGGTGCTGTCGACCGGCTTCAGGCTCGCGCAGAGCCAGCCGCGCACGGTGCGCGGCATCATGATCGGCGTGGCGGCCTTCGCCGGCATCGGGCTGCTGCGCTGGCCGCTGGTGCCGGTGATGGCGGTGCTGGTGCCGCTCGGCCTGGTGCTCGAGTGGCACGCGGAGGGCCAGGCGCTGCGGGCACACGCGGCGGCGCAGGCGGCCCTGCCGCCGGCGGCGATCGAGCTGCCGCCGGTGCCCCCGGGCGATGGCGGCGTCGACCCTGCCCCGGGCGAGGAGCCGCGCCAATGAACCCGCCCAATGTGCTCAGCAGCCTGCTCACCCATTTCCTGCTGCTGTCCTTCCTGGCCATCGGCGGCGCCAGCTCCACCATCCCGGACATGCACCGCTTCCTGGTGGAGTCCAACGGCTGGATGACCGATACGCAGTTCTCCGCCATGTATGCGATCTCGCAAGCCGCGCCGGGGCCGAACATCCTGTTCGTCGCGCTGTTCGGCTGGCAGGTGGCGGGGCTGGCCGGGGCCATCGTCGGCATGATCGGCATCTGCGGCCCGTCGAGCGTGATCGCGCTCGGCTTCGAGTATTTCGCCGGGCGCTCGCCGCATGCGCGCTGGCCGGGGCTGATCCGGCGCGGGCTTGCCACGCTCACCATCGGCCTGCTGTTTTCCACCGGCTGGATCCTGGCCGCGAGCGTGGATCACCGCTGGACCGCGGTGGCGGTGACGCTGGTCACCATCGTGCTGATGCTCAAGACGCGCGTGCACCCGCTGATGCTGGTGGCGCTGGGGGCGGGGGCCGGCTTGCTGGGCCTCGTCTAGCGCGCGGCGCCGCGGCCGCGGCCATGCGCCGGTGCGGCGCACGGCGGATGCGCTGAACGCGGCGCACGAACGCTGTCTGCCGCGCGTGCTATTCCACGCCGACGAAGCCGCCGGTCTGGTGCGCCCACAGCCGCGCGTAGAGGCCGCCGTGCGCCAGCAGCTCGGCGTGCGTGCCGCTCTCCGCGATGCGCCCGTTGTCCAGCACCACCAGGCGGTCCATGCGCGCGATGGTGGAGAGCCGGTGCGCGATGGCGATCACGGTCTTGCCCCGCATCAGCGTTTCCAGGTTCTCCTGGATGGCGGCTTCTACTTCGGAATCGAGCGCCGAGGTGGCTTCGTCGAGGATCAGGATCGGCGCGTCCTTGAGCAGCACGCGCGCCACCGCGATGCGCTGGCGCTGCCCGCCGGAGAGCTTGACGCCGCGCTCGCCGACCTGGGCGTCGAGCCCGGTGGCGCCGTGGGCGTCGCGCAGTTGCGGGATGAAGCCGGCGGCGTGGGCGTCCGCGGCGGCGGCCATCAGTTCCGCCTCGGTGGCATCGGGGCGGCCGTAGCGCAGGTTGTCGCGGATCGAGCGGTGCAGCAGCGAGGTGTCCTGCGTCACCATGCCGATCTGCGCGCGCAGGCTCTCCTGCGTGACCGCGGCAATGTCCTGGCCGTCGATCAGGATGCGGCCCTGCTCGACGTCGTACAGCCGCAGCAGCAGGTTGACCAGCGTGGACTTGCCCGCGCCGGACGGGCCGACCAGGCCGATCTTCTCGCCAGGGCGCACTGTGAGGTCGATCTTGTCGATCACGCCAGCGCCCTTGCCATAGTGGAATCCCACGTCCTCGAAGCGTACCTCGCCGCGCGTCACGCGCAGCGGCGGCGCGCCCTCCCGGTCGGTCACCTTGCGCGGCACCGAGATGGTCTGCATGCCGTCCTGCACCTGGCCGACATTCTCGAAGATGCCGTTGATCACCCACATGATCCAGCCCGACATATTGACGATGCGGATCACCAGCCCGGCCGAGAGCGCGATCGCGCCCACGCTGATGCGGCCGTCGCTCCATAGCCACAGGGCCAGCCCGGTGGTGCCGGCGATCAGTGCGCCGTTGAGCGCGGTGACGGTGAAATCCATGGCGCTCACCATGCGGCCCGAGCGGCGTGCCTTGTCGGTGAGGTCGGCCATGGCCTCGCGCGCGTAGTCTTCTTCCAGGCGCGTGTGGGCGAACAGCTTGAGCGTGGTGATATTGGTGTAGCCGTCGACGATGCGCCCCATCAGCCGCGAGCGCGCGCCGGTGGCGGCCACCGAGCGCGCCTTCACGCGCGGCGTGAAGTACAGCATGGCCGCCGTGTAGCAGCAGATCCATAGCAGCAGCGGCAGCATCAGCCGCCAGTCGGCCTGCGCGAACAGGTAGAGCGAACTGGCGGCGTAGATCAGCACGTGCCAGATCGCATCCACCGCCTGCACGGCGGAGTCGCGCAGCGAGAAGCCGGTCTGCATGATGCGCTGGGCGATGCGCCCGGCGAAGTCGTTCTGGAAGAACCACATGCTCTGCTTGAGCACGTAGCGGTGGTTCTGCCAGCGTACGAGATTGCCCAGGCTGGGATTGATGACCTGGTGCACCAGGATGTCGTGCAGGCCGTTGAAGAGCGGGCGCAGCAGCAGCGCCACCACGGCCATCCAGGCCAGTTCGCCGGCATGGCGCCGGAAGAACTCCGGGCCCGGCGTGGCTTGCGCGAGATCCACCAGCCGGCCGAGGAAACCGAACAGCGCGACCTCGATCAGCGCGCCCGCCAGCCCGACCGCCAGCAGGAACACAAAGACCGGCCACACCTCGCGCAGGTAGTAGGCATAGAAGCGCCAGATCTGCCCGGGCGGCTCGGTGTCGGGCAGGCTGCGAAACGGGTCGATCATTCGTTCCAGCAAGCGCAGCAGCATGGGTCTCCTGGGGTCTCGGGGCCGCTCCGGCGCCGACCCGGCACTGACCCGGCACCACGGACTGCCATGATACCCAGATCGGGTGCGCGCGCCGGAAGCCGTCCCCTGCACTCGTGGCCGGATCCCGGACGCTCCGGCGCGCCAGGTCCTTCGTACCAGGTGCGCTGCAAGCGCCGCTTTCTGGCCATATTGGCCGCTTCCGCCATTCGCGATGGACGATATCCGGGAAATCACCAATACATCTATGCTTGTCTATACAACACTATACACGCACAGCACAGCCACACAGCGGCATGTGCAGGCCTCATTCCCGCGACATTCAGGCGCCATCCCAGCGCCATCACCAAGGAGTCCCCCGTGAGCGACAACTTCCGCTTCCGCGATGTAGAGATCCGCGCCCCGCGCGGCAGCCAGCTGAACGCCAAGAGCTGGCAGACCGAAGCGCCGCTGCGCATGCTGATGAACAATCTCGACCCGGAAGTGGCGGAGAACCCCAAGGAACTGGTGGTGTACGGCGGCATCGGCCGCGCCGCGCGCAACTGGGAGTGCTACGACAAGATCGTGGCCACGCTGAAGACCCTGAACGACGATGAAACCCTGCTGGTGCAGTCGGGCAAGCCGGTGGGCGTGTTCAAGACGCACAGCAACGCCCCGCGCGTGCTGATCGCCAACTCCAACCTGGTGCCGCACTGGGCCAACTGGGAACACTTCAACGAACTCGACGCCAAAGGCCTTGCCATGTACGGCCAGATGACCGCCGGCAGCTGGATCTACATCGGCAGCCAGGGCATCGTGCAGGGTACCTACGAGACCTTCGTCGAAGCCGGCCGCCAGCACTACGACGGCAGCCTCAAGGGCCGCTGGGTGCTGACCGCCGGCCTGGGCGGCATGGGTGGCGCGCAGCCGCTGGCCGCCACGCTGGCCGGCGCCTGCTCGCTGAACATCGAATGCCAGCAGGCCAGCATCGATTTCCGCCTGCGCACGCGCTACGTGGATGAGCAGGCCAGCGATCTCGACGACGCGCTGGCCCGCATCGCCAAATACACCGCCGAAGGCCGTGCCGTCTCCATCGCGCTGTGCGCCAACGCCGCCGAAGTGCTGCCGGAACTGGTGCGCCGCGGCGTGCGCCCGGACATGGTCACCGACCAGACCAGCGCCCACGACCCGCTCAACGGCTACCTGCCGGCAGGCTGGACCTGGGGCCAGTACCGCGACCGCGCGCAGACCGACCCGGCCGCCGTGGTCAAGGCCGCCAAGCAGTCGATGGCCCTGCACGTGCAGGCCATGCTGGACTTCCAGAAGATGGGCGTGCCCACCTTCGACTACGGCAACAACATCCGCCAGATGGCCAAGGAAGAAGGCGTCGAGAACGCCTTCGACTTCCCCGGCTTCGTGCCTGCGTACATCCGTCCCCTGTTCTGCCGCGGCGTGGGCCCGTTCCGCTGGGCCGCGCTGTCGGGCGACCCGCAGGACATCTACAAGACCGACGCCAAGGTCAAGGAGCTGATCCCCGACGACGCCCACCTGCACCGCTGGCTCGACATGGCGCGCGAGCGCATCAGCTTCCAGGGCCTGCCGGCGCGCATCTGCTGGGTTGGCCTGGGCCTGCGCGCCAAGCTCGGCCTGGCCTTCAACGAGATGGTGCGCAGCGGCGAACTGTCGGCGCCGGTGGTGATCGGCCGCGACCACCTGGATTCCGGCTCGGTGGCCAGCCCCAACCGCGAAACCGAAAGCATGCGCGACGGCTCCGACGCCGTGTCCGACTGGCCGCTGCTCAACGCGCTGCTCAACACGGCCAGCGGCGCCACCTGGGTCTCGCTGCACCATGGCGGCGGCGTGGGCATGGGCTTCTCGCAGCATTCCGGCGTGGTGATCGTGTGCGACGGCACCGATGAAGCCGCGGCCCGCATCGCCCGCGTGCTGCACAACGATCCGGCCACCGGCGTGATGCGCCATGCCGACGCCGGCTACGAGATCGCCATCGACTGCGCCCGCGAACAAGGGCTGAACCTGCCGATGCTGGGCCGCTGAGCGGGCTGCCGAGCATTCCCCCTCGCCTGCGCGGATCGCCATGATGGCGCGCAGGCCGCCCCCAACCCTTCGCCAGGGATACTGATCATGTCTTTCGACACCACCGCCCCCGTCGCGCCTGCCCTGAGCGGCGCCGCGCCCGCGCCGCTGTCCAGGTTCAAGTCCATTGCCGCCATCACCATCGGCAACGGCCTGGAGTTCTACGACTTCGTGGTCTACAGCTTCTTCGCCACGCTGATCGGCCGCCTGTATTTCCCCGTGGCCGACGCCACCGGCCAGTTGCTGCTGTCTTTCGCCACCTTTGGGGTGGGCTTCCTGATGCGCCCGCTGGGCGGCCTGGTGATCGGCATGTACGCCGACCGCGTGGGGCGCAAGCCGGCGGTGGCACTGACGCTCTGGCTGATGGGCCTGAGCGCGGTGATCTTCGTGGTGACGCCCACCTATGCCCAGATCGGCATCCTGGCGCCGGTGCTGATCCTGCTTGCGCGGCTGGTGCAGGGCTTTGCCATCGGCGGCGAGATGGGGGCCTCCACGGCGCTGCTGCTGGAATACGCCGACGATCGCTCGCGCGGCTTCTACACCAGCTGGCAGCCGTTCAGCCAGGGCCTGGCGGCGCTGCTCGGCGCGCTGGTCGGCCTGCTGCTGAGCAATGTGCTCGATCCTGCCGACCTGCAGGCCTGGGGCTGGCGCGTGGCCTTCGCCATCGGCATCCTGGTGATTCCGGTGGGCCTGGTGATCCGCCGCCGGCTGGAGGAGACCGCGCCCGCGGCCAATGCATCGGAGCGCGGCTCGTCCATGCAGTTGCTGCGCGAGCATCGCCGCGCGCTGGTGGCCAGCGTGCTGCTGATGATCGGCGTGGCTTCGTCGACCTATATCGTCGTCTACTACCTCAGCAACTACGCGGTCTCGCAACTGCACATGCCGCTGTCGCTGGGCATCTGGGCGGCCTGCGTGGCGGCCGGCGTGCAGGTGGTGCTGTCGCCGTTCGCGGGCTGGCTCGCCGACCGCTTCGGCCGCCGCCCGGTGGTGCTGTGGTCGCGCGTGGCCCTGCTGGTGATGATCTATCCCGCCTTCGTGCTGATCAATGCCGAGCCCAGCCTGACACGCCTGCTGATCGTGGTGGGTTGCCTGTCGGTGCCGATGTCGATGACTTCGCCTGCCTCGATGGTGCTGGTCAGCGAAGTGCTGCCGCAGCGCTTGCGCGCCACCGGCCTGTCGATTGCGTATTGCATTGCCATCGCCATCTTCGGCGGCTTCGCGCAGTTCTTCTCGACCGAGCTGATCCATCTCACGGCCAATCCCAATGCGCCGGCCTTCTACGTGATCGGCTGCGGCCTGGTCTCGCTGATCGGCCTGGCGATGGTGCCCGAAACGCTGGGCCGGCGCCTGAAGTGAGCAGGCAGTCATGAGCGAGATGGACCCGATGGCTTCGGTGAGCCCGGCGCAGGACGCGGCGGGGGCGGCAGGCGGCGGCGCTGTCTGGCGCGGCCGCACCGATGGCAACGAGCGTGGCGACACGCGGCGGCTGTTCAATGTGGTGCGCACCGGCGGCAGCGCGCGCGTGGCCGGCGCGCCGGCGTTGCTGGGCTTTTGCTGCGACGCCGGCGTGCTGCGCAACCAGGGCCGGCCAGGCGCCGCCGGCGGCCCGCGCGAAATACGCCGCGCGCTGGCCGGCATCCCGGCGCACGGCCTCGCCGCGTTCCATGATGCGGGCGATATCGTCTGCAGCGACGGCGACCTCGAATCCGCGCAGCAGGCGCTGGCCCAGGCCGTGGCCACGGAACTCGCGCAGGGCGCCTTCGCGCTGGTGCTCGGCGGCGGCCACGAGATTGCCTGGGGCACGTGGCAAGGCCTGCGCGCGCATCTCGACGCGCGCGGCGACAACGGCCGCGTGCTGGTGATCAACCTCGATGCGCATTTCGACCTGCGCACGGGCCGTCCCGGCAGCTCGGGCACGCCGTTCGACCAGATCGCCGAAGCTTGCCGCACGCGCGGCCAGCGCTTCGAATACAGCTGCCTCGGCGTGAGCCGTCTCGGCAATACCGCCGCGCTGTTCGCGCATGCTGACGCGCTCGGCGTGCACTACGTCGAAGACGTGCAGATGCAGGAGCGGCACCTCGATGCGCGGCTGGCCGAACTGCAGGCACGCATCGACGCGGTGGACCACGTCTACCTCACCATCGATCTCGACGTGCTGCCCGCAGCGGTGATGCCGGCGGTGTCGGCGCCCGCGGCGTATGGCGTACCGCTGCCGGTGGTGGAGGCGGTGGTGGCATGCGCGCGTGCCAGCGGCAAGCTGCGCGTGGCGGATCTGGCGGAGTTCAATCCGCTGTATGACCGCGATGCCTGCGGCGCGCGGGCAGCGGCGCGGCTGGCATACAGGTTGATGGCGGGCTGATGGCCCGTGACCCCGAACCGCGCGCCAAAGCAAAAACCCCCGCCTTCGACAGCGGGGGTTTTGCCTTTGCAGCAGCGAACCGGATGCCGCGCCGCGCTAGTGGATCACCATCTGCGTGAACGGGTGCACATACGCTTGCAGCGTAATGAACAGGCCGACGAGGATCGCCAGCGAGATCGAGTGGAAGAACACATAGCGCAGGATCTCGCCCTCGTGCCCGTACCACTTGGTGGCGGTGGACGCCACCACGATGGACTGCGCGTCGATCATCTTGCCCATCACGCCGCCTGAGCTGTTGGCCGCGGCCATCAGGACCGGCGACAGGCCGAGCTGCTCCGCGGTGGTTTTCTGCAGGCCGCCGAACAGGACGTTGGACGCGGTGTCCGACCCGGTCAGCGCCACGCCCAGCCAGCCCAGCAAGGTGCCGAACAGCGGGTAGAGCACGCCGGTGTGCGCGAAGGCCAGGCCCATGGTGGCATCGAGGCCCGAATAGCGCGTCAGGTAGCCGATGCCGAACATCGCGCAGATGGTCAGCAGCGAATACTTCACCAGCTTGATGGTTTCCCAGTACTCCTTGAACAGGCGCGGCACCGAGTAGCCCATCAGCAGGCCGCCCAGCAAGGCCGAGGCCAGGATGCCGGTGCCCGCCATCGACAGCACGTTGAAGGCGAACACCGCGCCTTCGGCGGTGGGCTTGGGTACCACCGGAGGTACCTTGAGCACGGCTTTGTCGAGGCCGGGGATGGGGAAGCGCCATTGCCAGATGCCGTCCATCAGCTTCTTGAACTCCGGGATGCCCCAGACGAAGACGAACACGGTCAGGATCACCCACGGCATCCAGGCCTTGACCACCGAGATGCCGACGGAGGCGGCGCTGGCGCGCGCTTCCGCGGCCACGGCTTCGGGGTCGTCGACCTTGGAGTCGTCATGGCGGCCCAGGATCCGCGTGGAGGTCCAGATTTCCCTGGGCTTCCAGACCTTCAGGAAGAGCGTCAGCGAGGCCATCGAGATCAGCGCGGCGATCACGTCCACCAGCCACGGGCCATGGAAGTTCGATACCAGGAACTGGGGAATGGCAAAGGTGACGCCGGCCACCAGGATGGCGGGCCAGATCGCCAGCATGCCGCGGAATCCCGCGAAGGCCCAGATCAGCCAGAACGGCACCAGCACCGAGAAGAAGGGCAACTGGCGGCCGACCATGGCCGAGAGGTGCAGCAGGTCCAGGCCGGTGACCGAAGCCAGGCCGATCAGCGGCGCGCCCAGTGCGCCGAATGCCACCGGCGCGGTATTGGCGATCAGCGCCAGGCCTGATGCGGCCAGCGGCGAGAAGCCCAGGCCGATCAGGATGGCACCGGTCACGGCCACCGGCGTGCCGAAGCCGGCCGCGCCTTCGAAGAAGGCCCCGAAGCTAAAGGCCACCAGCAGCAGTTGCAGGCGCCGGTCTTCGGTGATGCCGGAGATCGAGTTCTGCAACACCTTGAACGACCCGTTGAGTGTGGTCAGCCGGTGCAGGAAGATGATGTTGAGAACGATCCAGCCGATCGGGAACAGGCCGGAGACGATGCCGAGTCCGGCCGCCTTGCCGGCCATGGCTGCCGGCATGCCGAACACGGCGGAGGCGATGACCACGCCAATCACCAATGCCAGCCCGGCGGCCAGGTGAGCCTGCAGATGAAAGAAGGCAAGTGCCGCCAGCAGCACGGCCACGGGAACCCCGGCAGCCAGCGTGGACAACGCCATGCTGCCTAGCGGGTCATAGATTTGACTCCACACGATTGAATCCTCCTCGGGTTGGGCGGCAGGTTTTCTCTTCTTTTACTCCGGCCTGCCATTTCTCGGCTCTTCTGGCTTTTGCCCTGGCGTCCTTGCGGGGCGCGCAACGGACAAACTTCGGATTTTAGGGATGGGTTCCTGCCGCGCCGCCCTAAATCGGATCACCAGCATCATGAGCCGGATTCAGGGATCAGGGTTCGCCTGGGGGCAGGCTGGCGCACACCCGCACCTAGGGCAGATTACTCCAAACGTGCCGTTCCGCAAATGTATGCCCGCCACGGCTGGCCGGTGGCAGAATGCCCGGATCGTTCGCACGCTCGTCCCGCGCGGCGCAATTCCCCCGCGATCCCGAAGGAGCTTTGTCATGCACCATGCCATTCCCGGCGGCGCGTTGTTCGCCGCCTTCCTCCTGGCCAGCCTGGTGCTGGCGCTGACGCCAGGGCCCGCGGTGATCTACATCGTCACGCGCACCCTGTCGCAAGGCCGGCGCAGCGGCCTGGCCTCCGTGGCCGCCGTGGCGCTGGGCAACCTGGTCAATGCGCTGGCGGCGGCGCTGGGGCTGGCGGCACTGTTCGCGGTGTCGGCGCTCGCGTTTGCCGTGGTCAAGTACGCAGGCGCGGCCTATCTCGTCTACCTTGGCGTGCGGGCCCTGCGCGCGCGCCCGGCGGATGACGCCGCCGGGCAGGCACCGGCGGCCAGCCTCGGCAAGGTGTTCCGCGACGGCATGGTGGTGGCCATGCTCAACCCGAAGACGACCCTGTTCTTTGCCGCTTTCCTGCCGCAGTTCATGGACCCGGCCGCGCCCGCGCTGCAGCAGAGCATGGCGCTGGGCGGCATCTTCGTGCTGGTCGCGTCCTTCACCGATTGCTGCTACGTGCTGGCCGCGGCGGCGGTGCTGCCGCTGCTGGCGCGCGCTCGCGGCGCAAATGCCGTTGGCCGCTATGTGACGGGCGGGGCGCTGATCGGACTGGGCGTGCTCGCCGCGGTATCGGGCGGGCGCCACGGCAAATAAGCCGGGCCGGCCTCACCTCAGGCCAGCGGCAGGACGAGGATGCCCGCCGCGGCGGGCCGGGCGCGCATGGCGGCCACCCAGCGTTCGAGGTGAGGGCGCGGCTGGCGCGGCGCCGGCATGCCAAGCCAGCGGTGCGCCGAGCAGGCCAGCGGGATATCGGCCATGGTGAAGCGGTCGCCGCAGATGAATTCGCGGTCGGCCAGGGCTTCGTCGAGACGGGCCGCGAGCGGTTCGGTGCGTTCGAGGGAGCGGGCGACCAGGGCCTGGTCGCGTTGCCCGGCCGGCACCCGCACGAGCTGGCGGAAGGCGTCTACCATGGCGGGACTGAAGGCATTGGTCTGCCAGTCCATCCAGCGGTCGGCCAGGGCGCGCGCCTTGACGTTGCCGGGCCACAGCGAGTCGTCGCCGTCATGCGCGCACAGGTAGCGCACGATGGCATTGGACTCCCACAGCACGAAGGGCTCGCCGCCCAGGTCGGTGCCGCGGAAATCCTCGATCACCGGGATCTGCCGGTTCGGGTTGAGCCGCACGTAGGCCTCGGTGTCGAGGTCGCCCTCGCGGATGCCGATGTCGATGCGCTCATGGTCCAGATGCAGCTCGCGCGCGCACCAGACCACTTTCTGCACGTTGATCGATGAGAGTCGACCCCAGATACGCAGCACGAACACCTCCTCCTTCTGGCGGGGGCCGCGGACCGGCCCGGACGAACGGGTGATGGCCGTTATCTTGCCATGAAGCCCGCCGCCCAGGTATCGGCCAGGAGATGTAGCCGTGTTGCATGGTGTGGCCCGCCGGGGCGACCCGGCCGGCCAGCCAGCTCAGCCGGCTCAGGCTGCCTTGGCCTGCGGCGCGTGCTTGGCGATGGCTTCGCGGAACAGCGTGCCGAGGATGGCCACGCCCTGCTCGATACGCTCCGGCGCCACCGTGACGAAGGCCAGGCGCAGCGCATTGCGGCGCGGATTGCTGGCGTAGAACGGCGCGCCCGGCACGTAGGCCACGTTGCGCCTGACCGCCTCCTGCAGGATCTCCATGCTGTCCAGCCCTTCGGGCAGCTCCATCCAGATGAACATGCCGCCTTCCGGCGCGTTCCAGGTCACGCCTTCGGGCATGTGGCGCGCGAGCGAATCCAGCATGGCCTGGCATTGCGCGGCATACAGCGTGCGGATGGTGGGGATGTGGGTGTCCAGCAGGCCGTCGCGCACCACCTCGTAGGCCAGGCGCTGCGTGAAGCTGGGCGTGTGCAGGTCCGAGGCCTGCTTGGCCTGGCACAGCTTGAAGTGCAGGTCGGGCGGGGCGATCACGTAGCCCAGGCGCAGGCCGGGCGCGAGGATCTTGGAGAACGAGCCCATGTAGATCACGCCGTCCGGGTTCATCGACAGCAGGCTCGGCAGCTGGTCGCCGCGGTAGCTCAGCTCGCCGTAGGGATCGTCCTCGACCAGCAGCACGCCCAGTTCGCGCGCGCGCGCCACCAGCGCCTGGCGGCGCTCCAGCGGCATGCGGCGGCCGGTGGGATTCTGGAAGTTGGGCAGGGCGTACAGGAAGCGCGCGCCGGCGGTCAGCTCGGGCGTGAGCGCTTCGGGCAGCAGGCTCTTGTCGTCGCCCGGCACCGAGACGAATTCCGGCTCGAACAGCGAAAACGCCTGCAGCGCGCCGAGGTAGCTGGGCGTCTCCACCAGCACCGGGCTGCCCGGGTCGATCATCACCTTGGCGATCAGGTCCAGCGCCTGCTGGGAGCCGGTGGTGATCAGCACGCGTTCCACGCCCACGTTGTGACGCCTGGCGATGAACTCGCGCAGCGGCATGTAGCCTTCGGTGGCGGCGTACTGCAGCGCGGCCTGCGGGTTGTCGGCGAAGATCCGGGCTACCGCCTGTTCCATGGCCGCTACCGGGAACGTGGCCGGCGAGGGCAGGCCGCCGGCGAAGGAAATGACTTCCGGACGCTCGGTGACTTTCAGGATTTCGCGGATGGCCGAGCTGGTCAGCTGTTGTGCCCGGCGGGAGATGGCCCAGTTCATGATGGTCTCTTGGTATGGGAGTCGAGCGCTCTCGACTCAGTCAACGATAAAAAGCCGCGCGCCGGTCGGCGTGGACGAACGGTGCGGCTCGGCATGGTCGGCAACCTGGTAGCTCGTGCCAGCGCGGAGCACGAACTGCCGGCCGTCTTCCAGCTCGGTATGCAGCTCGCCTTCCAGTACAAACAGGATGTGGCCCTTGGTGCACCAGTGATCGGCGAGGTAACCGGCAGAATACTCCACCATGCGAACCCGGATATCGCCGAACTGGCGGGTGCGCCAGAGGGCTTCCCCGGAATCGCCGGGGTGGCGGGTCGGGGCGATCCCGGACCAGTCGGTGGTGCCGAAGGGCAGGTTGTCGATACGCATGGGGCGGGGCGTGAATCCTGTCGTTCCGTTCTGTTCTGTTCTGCCTTGCAGCCGGCGGGCCGGCTGCGCGGGTTCTGCATGCGGCCACGGATGGCCGCGGCGCTTACTTGACTTCGACGATCATCTCGATCTCGACGCACGCGCCCAGCGGGATCTGCGCCACGCCGAAGGCGCTGCGGGCATGCTTGCCGGCGTCGCCGAAGACTTCCACGAGGAATTCCGAGGCGCCGTTGGTCACCAGGTGCTGCTCGGTGAATTCCGGGGTGGAGTTGACCAGGCTCATCACCTTGACGATGCGGGTGACGCGGTTCAGGTCGCCGCCGAGGTGGCCATGCAGCGTGGCCAGCAGGTCCACGGCAATGGCGCGCGCGGCGGCCTTGCCGTCTTCGGTGGCGAGGTCCTTGCCGAGCTTGCCTGCCCAAGGCTTGCCGTCCTTGCGTGCGATGTGCCCCGAAAGGAACACGGTGTTGCCGGTCTGGGCGGCCATCACATAGGCCGCGGCGGGGGCGCCGGCGGTGGGCAGTTCGATGCCAAGGCGGGCAAGGGTGTCGTAGACGGACATAGGGTCTCCTGTCAGTGGGGTCGTCCCGTAGGGATGGGGTGGGGTTCTTCGACGGCGGGCGCGGTGCCCGCGGGGGCGCTGCGCACGGCGGTGCGGCGGCCCAGGGCCACCACGCCGATCACCGCCACCGCGAAAGCGAGGGTGACGGCGTCGAGCGGCTCGGCCAGCAACAGGGCGCCGCCCGCCAGCGTGAGGAACGGCTGCAGCAATTGTATCTGGCCCACGCGGGCGACGCCGCCTTTTGCGAGGCCGGCGTACCAGAACAGGAAGCCGATGAACATCGAGAACACCGACACATAGCCCACGCCGAGCCAGGCGCGCGGCGAGGCGGCGGCGATCTGGCCGGCATGCGTCAGCGCCAGCCAGGCCACCACCGGCAGCAGCAATGGCAACGCCACCGCCAGCGCCCAGCTGATGGTTTCCAGCCCGCCCAGCTCGCGCGACAGCTTGCCGCCTTCGGCATAGCCCAGCGCGCCCAGCACCATGGCGGCGAACAGCAGCCAGTCCGCGTGCTGCAGCCCGCCGGCACCCTGCCACAAGGCAAAGGCGACCACCAGCGCGCTGCCGGCCGCCGCCGCCAGCCAGAACGCCGGCGAGGGACGCTCGCGGCCGAACCAGGCGGCAAACACCGCGGTAGCCAGCGGCAGCAGGCCGGTGATGATGGCGCCATGCCCGGCCGGCACTTCGCGCATGGCGAGCGAGGAAAACAGCGGGAAACCGACCACCACGCCCAGCGCCGTCACCCCCAGGCGCCACCACTGGTTGCCGCGCGGGCGGCGCGCGGCGGCGAAGGCGCCGCGCTGCCACAGCAGTGCCAGCGCCGGCAGGGTTGCCACCACGGCGCGCCCCAGCGCCACGAAGGTAGCGTCCAGCTCCGCCACCGCCATGCGGGTGAAGGGCAGGGTCTGGCTGAATATGACCACGCCGACCAGGCCCAGCAGCATGCCGCCGCCGTGGGTGGCCTGCGCGGTTGCGTCGAGGCGTGGCAGGGAAGAAGGGTTGGCAGCCATGGTTGTGCGTCAGTGAGAAGCGGGGCCGCCGGACAGCGCGATCCACAGGGCGGTCAGGGCCAGCGACAGGCCCATCGCGCGGTTGAACCAGCGGATGCGGTTACCCACCTGCAGCCAGTGCCGCAGGCTGGCGCCGATCGCGCCGTAGAGACCGTTGCTGAGAAAGCCGAACACGCCGAACACCGCGCACATCAGCAGCACGCGCTGCAGCGGCGACTGCGCGCCGGCCATGTACGAGGCGGCGGTGGCCAGCGCCAGCATCCACGCCTTGATATTGGCGTACTGCAGGATCACCGACTGCCACACGGAAAGCGGCCGCAGCACCTGCTTGTCGCTCAGCACGGTGCTGCGCGCAAGACGCAGTGCCAGCCACAGCAGGTACAGCACGCCGGCCGCGTGCACCAGCAGCCCCAGCGCGGGGCTCGCCAGCACCAGCGCGCCAACGCCGGTGGCGCACAGGGCCACGATGCTGGCAAAGCCGAAGGCCACGCCCACGCAATGCGGCAGCGTGGCGCGCAGGCCGAAGTTGGCGCCGGTGACGGCGGCGATGGTGGTGTTGGGGCCGGGCGTGAAGGCGCCCACCGCCAGCAGCGTGAGCAGCGCGGCGAACTGCGCCATGGACAGCCCGGTCAGCAAGGCCGGGCCTGCGAGCGCGCCCGTCATGCCGCGAACTGCACCACCACGCGGCGGTTGGTGCGGCTTTTCTTTTCGATCTTGGTCACCACCACCGCGCCGATCTCGCCGGTGGCGGCCACATGGGTGCCGCCGCAGGGCTGGCGGTCCACGCCGGGGATCTCGATGATGCGGATGGCGCCGCTGCCGGCCGGCGGCGCCGCGCCCACGGTGCGCACCAGCTCGGGCTGCGCCGCCAGTTCCTCGGGCGTGATGCGCTCGACGCGGACCTGGCTGTCGGCCGTGATGAGGGCGTTGAGCTGCTCGGTGAGCACGCTCTTGTCGAGCGTGGATTCGGGCAGGTCGAAGTCGATGCGCGCCGAATCCGGCGAGATGCCGCAGCCGGTCACCGGCACCGGGATCAGCGAGCCCAGCAGGTGCAGGCAGGTGTGCAGGCGCATCAGGCGGTGGCGGCGCTCCCAGTCGATGGCGACGGCGACGATGTCGCCCGGCGCGGGCAGCGCGGCGCCCGGGGCCGGCACATGCAGGATATGGCTGCGGTCCGGCGCATGGATCGTCTCGAGCAGGGCGATGGTGGCGCCGTTGGCCAGCCTGAGCGTGCCGGTATCCCCCGCCTGGCCGCCGCTGCGGGCGTAGCACACGGTCTGGTCGAGTTCGATGCCGTCGGCATGCACTGCGACCACGGTGGCCGTGCAGCTGCCAAGATAGGCGTCGTCGTCGAAGCGCTTGCGGGTGGCGGACATTGCTGAAGTCTCCTGCGGTTACTGTTCTTGTCGTTCTTGTCGTTCTTGTCGTGAATGCGGTCCTGCTTGCCGCCTTCGCCGGCTGCGGCGCGGCGCGGCGCGTCAGCGCAGCGTGCGTACGCCGTCCGGCGTCTCTATCTCCGCGCTCAGCTCGGCCATGTCCGCGCTTTCCAGCGCGAGCAGCCCGCCGCCGAGCCATTGCATGGCCGGCCCGAGCCGCGCTGCCTGCGGATGCCGTCCGCGCAGCGCGCGCAGCGCCAGGCCCTGGTCGGGCAGCCGCGCGCACGGGTGGGTCGGCACGTCCCACTGGATCAGGGTGGGCAGCACGCCGTCTCCGGCCACGGCCGGGCCGTCATCGCCGGCCGGCCAGGACGGCAGGCTGCCGTCCTCCGGCACGGTGATGCGCCAGCGCAGGTCGCCGCGGGTCATCGGAATCGCCGGCGCGATACGCGCGGGATATTGCGACTGCCACAACGACAGATCGGTCGGGCGCTCCACCCGGGCCGCCCAGTGCAGCAGGAAGGGCCCGTTGCGCAGGCGGGCCTGCACCGCCTCGGAATCCAGTCCAAACCAGCGCGGCCGGCCGGGAGGCGGAGCCTCGGGGTCGATGGCGATGACTTCCAGGTAGACGCTGCCCGACAGCCTGAGCAGGCGGTTGTGCGTGCCCATGCCGGGATGCGCGCCGCCTGGCTGCACCGGCACGCCCAGCAGATCGGCGACATGCCGCGCGCCCGCGTCAAGCGTGGGGGCGGCGATCACGAGATGGTCGAGAGCTAGCGGCATTGTGTGTTGATGGTAGACAAGGTTGTCGGTACAGTACCTATACAGTTATGCAGATCATTCACAGTACAGTGGCGGGAGCAGGATATGAACAGCGAGGATCTGGCCGCGCCCGGCCTCAAGGATAAGGCAGGCGGCGTTGCCGGCGCGGTTGCGGCCGAGCCGGCGCGCGCCCTGCGCCTGGTGGCGCCGCCGACCGAACGCATGCCCAGCCCGGTGCCGTCGGCGCAGATGACGCTGGTCGAGCAGCTCACGGAGTGGGCCCGGCTGCGCATCGACGAGCGCATCTTCCGCGCCGGCATGCGCATGCCCTCGATCCGCCAGCTGGCGCAGGAAAAGGGCATCTCCCGCTTCACCGTGGTGGAGGCCTACGAGCGGCTGGTGGCGCTGGGCTACCTGGAATCGCGCCGCGGCTCGGGTTTCTACGTGCGCGAGCGCACCCCGCAGGCGCCAGCCGTGGCGCCGGTGGCCACCGGGTCGCGCAATATCGACGTGACCTGGCTGCTGCGCAGCATGTTCCACTCGAGCGAGCCCCACAAATCGCCCGGCATGGGCTTCCTGCCCAACGACTGGCTCGACGGCGAGCTGATCGCCAGCGCGCTGCGCGGGCTGGGCCGCCAGCCGGGCAGCCATTTCCTGGTCAGCGGCACGCCGCAGGGTTTCCTGCCGCTGCGCCAGCAACTGCGCAACCGCCTGGCCGAGCTGGAGATCGGTGCCGTGCCCGAGCAGATCGTGCTGACCTCGGGCATCACCCAGGCGCTGGACCTGATCGCCCGGCTCTACCTGCGCGCCGGCGACGCGGTGCTGGTGGGCGACCCGGCCTGGTTCGTGATGTTCGGCCGCTTCGCCGCGCAGGGCGCGCAGCTGATCGGCATGCCCTATACCGCCGAAGGTCCGGACCTGGAGGCGCTGGAGCGCATCCTGCAGGCACGCCGCCCCCGCCTGATGGTGATCAACTCGGTGCTGCACAACCCCACCGGGACCTCGCTGTCGGCCGCCAAGGCCTTCCAGTTGCTGCGCCTGGCCGAGCAGTACGACCTGCTGATCGTCGAGGACGATATCTACTGCGACCTGTGCCCGCCCGGCCATGCCGCCACGCGGCTGGCCAGCCTCGACCAGTTGCGCCGGGTGATCTACCTGGGCAGCTTCTCCAAGACGCTGGCCGCCAACCTCCGCGTGGGCTTTATCGCCGCGCACCCGGAGATCGCCGCCAACCTGACCGACAGCAAGCTGCTGGCCGGCCTGGCCTCGCCGGAAATCAACGAGCGCGTGCTCTACAAGGTGCTTACCGAGGGCCATTACCGCAAGCATGTGGAGCGGGTGCGCACCAGGCTGGACCGCGCCCGCGACGACACCCGCCGTACGCTGGAGCGCCTCGGCCTGACCCTGTTCCCGGGACAGCATGCCGGCATGTACCTGTGGGCGGATACCGGGCGCGACACCAACGCCATCGCCACCGCCGGGCACGAGGAAGGCTACCTGTTCGCGCCGGGCAGCCTGTTCTCGCCGTCCCAGATGCCGTCGGGCTGGATGCGCTTCAACGTGGCCAGCAGCCAGGATCCGGACATGCTGGCCTTCCTGGAGCGTCAGTTGGGGCGGCGTTAGCTGCACTTGAAAATCATGCCCCGCGTCCCTATGTTGGGGACAACGGCCCGGCGCCCATGTGCCGCGGCCAAGAACCAGATTTTTCGTTTCAGCCAAGTTTGCCAAGAGGAGAACCATGACCGCACCGCACGAGACGATGAGCTTCCAGGCGGAAGTGAAGCAATTGCTGCACCTGATGATCCACTCGCTGTACAGCAACAAGGAAATCTTCCTGCGCGAGCTGATCTCGAATGCTTCGGATGCCACTGACAAGCTGCGCTTCGAGGCGATTGCCAACCCGGCCCTGCTCGAGAACGACGCCGACCTCGCCATCCGCATCGAGGCGGACGCCAAGGCCCGCACGCTGAAGATCACCGACAACGGCATCGGCATGAGCCGCGACGAGGCCATCCGCAACCTCGGCACCATCGCCCGCTCGGGCACCAAGGAATTCTTCCAGCAGCTCTCCGGCGACCAGCAGAAGGACGCCGCGCTGATCGGCCAGTTCGGCGTGGGCTTCTACTCGGCCTTTATCGTGGCCGACAAGGTCACGGTGGAAACGCGCCGCGCGGGCTTGCCCGCCAGCGAGGCGGTGCGCTGGGAAAGCGCCGGCGACGGCGAGTTCAGCGTGGATGCCATCGACCGCGCCGAGCGCGGCTCCACCATCACGCTGCACCTGCGCGAAGGCGAGGACGATTTCCTCTCGGGGTGGAAGATCAAGGGCATCATCCAGAAGTACTCCGACCATATCTCGCTGCCGATCCGCATGCCCAAGGAAGTGTGGGATGCCGAGACCAGCGCGTACAAGGAAACCGGCGAGTGGGAGAGCGTCAACCAGGCCAGCGCCCTGTGGACGCGTTCCAAGTCGGACATCACCGACGAGCAGTACACCGCCTTCTACCAGCACATCTCGCACGACAACCAGGCCCCGCTGGCGTGGACCCACAACCGCGTCGAAGGCCGCAGCGAATATACCCAGCTGCTGTACGTGCCGGCGCGCGCGCCGTTCGACATGTTCGACCGCAACCACAAGGGTGGCCTCAAGCTCTACGTGAAGCGCGTCTTCATCATGGACGAGGCCGAGCAACTGCTGCCGTCCTACCTGCGCTTCGTCAAGGGCGTGGTGGATTCGGCCGACCTGCCGCTCAACGTGTCGCGCGAACTGCTGCAGGAAAGCCGCGACGTGAAGGCCATCCGCGAAGGCTGCACCAAGCGCGTGCTGTCGATGCTGGAGACGCTGGCCGACAGCGAGGACGAAGCCGAACGCGCCAAGTACGACACCTTCTGGCAGCAGTTCGGCCAGGTGCTCAAGGAAGGCCTGGGAGAAGACGCCGGCAACCTCGAGCGTGTCGCCAAGCTGCTGCGCTTCGCTTCCACCCATGAGGACAGCGCCGAGCAGAAGGTGGCGCTGGCTGCCTACGTGGGCCGCATGAAGGAAGGCCAGGACAAGATCTACTACGTCACGGCCGACAGCTGGGCCGCGGCCAAGTCGAGCCCGCACCTGGAAGTGTTCCGCAAGAAGGGCATCGAAGTGCTGCTGCTGACCGACCGCGTGGACGAATGGATGCTGTCCTTCCTGCGCGAGTTCGACGGCAAGGAACTGGTGTCGGTGGCACGCGGCGACCTCGAGCTCGGCGCGCTGGCCGATGCCGGCGAGAAGGCTGAGCAGGAGAAGGCCGAAGGCGACTGGAAGGAAGTGCTCGAACGCGCCAAGACCGTGCTCGACGGCAAGGCCAAGGACGTGCGCGTGACGCTGCGCCTGACCGAGTCCGCATCGTGCCTGGTGTCGGACGAAGGCGACATGAGCGGCTACCTGCAGCGCCTGCTCAAGCAGGCCGGCCAGAAGGCGCCCGACGCCCAGCCGATCCTGGAGCTGAACCCGGACCACGCGCTGGTGCAGAAGCTGCGCGCGCTGGCCGAGGCCGGCCCCGCCGACGAGGCCTTCGGCGACCGCGTGCATGTGCTGTTCGACCAGGCCTTGCTGGCCGAAGGCGGCACGCTGGAAGATCCGTCGGCCTACGTGCGCCGGATCAACAAGCTGCTGGCCTGAGCACGGCTCCGATCCTGACCGGGGGCTGGCCGCCCTCTCCCGCTCGCGGGGGAGGGCGGTGCCGAACATGGCCGTAGACGAAGAACAGACAATGGCGCTCAAGCGCTGCTTCCCGCCCGTGGTCGACGCCGACACTCGGGTGCTGATCCTTGGCAGCCTGCCCGGCGAGGTGTCGCTTGCGCAGAGCCAGTATTACGCGCACCGGCAGAACCGTTTCTGGCACCTGACCGGCGCGGTCATCGGCGAGGACCTGGTGGGGATGGACTACGCTGCGCGCCTGCGCACGCTGCTGGCCCACCGTATCGGCCTGTGGGACGTGGTGGCCGAAGCGCGCCGCGAGGGCAGCCTCGACAGCAACATACGCGACCACGCCGGCAACGACCTGCCCGGCCTTGTCGCCTCGCTCCCCGGTCTCGAAGTCATCGCCTTCAATGGCGGCACGGCCGCGCGCATCGGCGCCAGGGCGCTCGACCAGCATGCCGCGCGGCATCACATCGTCAAGCTGCCCTCCAGCAGTCCCGCCTACACGCTGGCCTATGCGGAGAAACTGCGTGCCTGGCAGGCGCTGCGGGCGTGGCTGTCCGGTCCCCGCGTCACAGGCTGAGCTTGTAGCCCTCGTGGCTGGCCACGAAACCCAGCCTCTCGTAGAAACGGTGCGCATCCGGACGGCCCTTGTCCGTGGTGAGTTGCACCAGCGAGCAGCCACGCGAGCGGCATTGGCCGATCGCCCATTCGAACATCCTCTGTCCCAGGCCCGTGCTGCGCTGGGCCGCGGCGACCCGCACCGCTTCGATCTGTCCGCGCCATGCACCCCGGCGCGCGATGCCCGGGATAAACGATAGCTGCAGCGTGCCGACCACCATGCCGGCGTGGACCGCGACCACGAGGCGCTGGTTGGGGTCGGCCTCGATCGCCGCGAAGGCGCGCAGGTAGCGCTCGTCCAGCGGCGAGCCGACGGTTTCGCGCTGGCTGCCGAGTGCATCGTCGGCCAGCAATCCGACGATGGCGGGGAGGTCGTCCGCCACCGCCGCCCGAAATATCACTTGTTCCATGCCCATGCCCATGCCGCGCGACAAGATGCGCGCCGCTTCGGTGAAGAGGCAGGTATCTTGTCACGCGGCCGGGCGCGGCGCCAGTCGCCACGACGGCCGGCACCGTTGCCGATGTGCGGGTGCCAGGGCGCTTATTGCGCGCTGGCCTGGACGGCGTCGAGGATGACCCTGGCCACGTCGGCCGGCCGTGACTGCTGCGGCACGTGGCTGCTCGGCAGGCTCGTGACCTTGGCGCCGATCTTCCTGGCCATCGCGCGTTCGAGGTCCGGCTGGATCATGCGGTCCTTCTCGCTGACGATGTACCAGGAGGGGCGGGTGGTCCACGCGGCCGTGGTGACCTTCTCGCCGAACGACTTTGCCTGGATGGGACCTTGCGTGACGGCCATGACGCGCGCCTGCGCGGCCGGCACGTCCTGCGCGAAGTCCTGGGCCATCGCCTCGGGCGGCAGCGACAGGTAGCCTTGCGCATCGGCGACCAGCTTGCTGATGCCCGGCGGCGTGGGATAGCCCTTGCCGACGTCTTCGGTGGACTGGCCGGCGTCGGGCGCGAACGCGGCGACGTACACCAGCGCCGCCACCTTGTCGTCGTTGCCGGCCTCGGTGATCACGGTGCCGCCCCAGGAGTGGCCGACCAGCACCACCTTGCCTTTCTGGCTGTCGATGGCGCGGCGGGTCGCGGCGACATCGTCCTGCAGCGAGTTCAGGCCGTTCTGCACGGCCTGCACCTTGATGCCTTTGGCTTGCAGCAGCGGGATCACCTTGGCCCAGTCCGAGCCGTCGGCGAAGGCGCCATGCACGAGCACGACCGCGGGGGCCTGGCCGGCGGGCGCGGCGGCGTGGGCGAAGGTGCCGGCGGCCAGCGCCAGGGCGCCTAGGGCAAGCGAAATGGTTTTACGATGCAGCATGGAGGATCTCCGGTTGGTTGCTCGGCACGGGGTATGTGACTGGAGCCCAGTATCCGGAATTGCGCCGCCGGCGGGGATCGGTCGATTAACCGACCCCTGGCGACGCCGCCGTGTGCTTTTGTGTTCCCATTCGTCATCCGGGCATTCCCGGCTATCCTGCCTGTTTCGCCGCAGTCGCCCGCAGCCGTCCGCAACCGCTCGCAACCGCTCGCAACCATTACCGAACGCCACATGCAAAGCCCAGACACCGTGCCGGTCCGCGACGCCATTCTGGCTCTGGCCTTTATCGGCGACCTGAGCATGGGCCGGCCGACCGACCACTCGCCGCGTACCGCGTGGCTGGCCGCGCAGCTCGCCGCGCTGGCAGGCTGCGGCGCGTCCGGCAGCAGCGCGGCGCAGCAGGTGGCGCTGCTGCGCTGGTCGGGCTGCACCGCCAACGCGGCCGGCTTCGAGGCGCTCCTCGGCGACGACGTGGGCGGCCGCGATGCCATGCTCACGCAGACCTTGCCCGCGCTCAGCCACGCGCAGCAGCGCGACATCGTCCCGCTGGCGGAAATCCACTGCGAGGTGTCGGGCGAGATCGCGGCCATGCTGGGCATGCGCGGCGAGGTGGAGCACGGGCTGCGCAATATCTTCGAGACCTACGACGGCAGCGGCATGCCCGGCGGGCTCCGGCATCCGGAGGTGCCGGAGCTGGTCTATCACGTGGCGCTGGCCAGCGACCTGGAGATCCTCAGCCGCGCCCACGGCCTCGATGGCGCGCTGGCGCGCATCGCGGCGGCGGGCAATCGCAAGTATCCGGACGCGCTGGTGGAGCCGCTGCGCCGCCGCGCGCGCGACTGGCTGGCTGAGCTGGACGGCGAGGCGCCCGGCGTGCCCGGCATGCCCGCCGCGGAGGAAGTCCGCCTGACCGTGATCGCCGACGTCATCGATCTCAAGCTGCCGTGGATGACCGGGTACTCGCGGCAGGTGGCGGAGCTGGCGCGTGCGAGCGCCGCGCTGCAGGGGCTCGATGCCGGGCTGCAGGCGCGGCTGCACCGCGCCGGCCTGATCCACGGCATGGGCCGCGCCGCGCTGCCCAACCGCTTGTGGAACACGCCGGGCCGGCTGCCCCCGTCGGACTGGGAACACATCCGCCTGGTGCCTTACTGGACCTCGCGCGCGGCCCGCCAGATCGGCGACCTTGGCGCGGAAGCGGAGCTGGCCTCGTATGCGTATGAGCGGCTCGACGGCAGCGGCTATTTCCGCGGCCTCGGTGGCGACGCGCTGTCGGCCGCGCACCGCACGCTGGGCGCATCGGCGGCGTGGGCCGCGCTGCGCGCGCGCCGCCCGTGGCG